>CALCJG010000304.1 GCA_937967705.1 uncultured Spirochaetia bacterium | reverse complement strand
TCTTACCCAGATCGTGAAGAAGACCCGAAATGAATGCGTTTTCCATTACCTTGGCGATTTTCAGCTTGGTCGCTATAATAGAAGTGTAAGTGGCCACCTTGTTGCAGTGATTCCATACCTGTTCGAACTTGGAAAACCGCTTGTCGAGGATGCGGCGGGCGCTGGATGCGGTCAGAATCATGTTGAGATTGTTCAGTCCGATGTTCATAACCGCCTCATTGACGTTTTCCACTCGTTTGTTGGTAATGAAGCTTGCGGAGTTGGAAAGCTTAATGACATCGGAGGTGAGCGAAGGGTCGATCATGATCTTCTTGGAGATCACGCTGATCGAGGAGTCGGGATCGTTGCACATGCGCTGAAGCTCGATGATATGCTCCGGGAATGTGGGCAACCCCATAACCTGCTCGATGATCTGCTTTTTTATGTTGGTTACGATCTCTATGGGGCGGAGCTGAAAGGGGATAAGCAGCTGACACCGGGTCACTTTGCCGTCGCTGTTGATCTGATATGTGTCCAGGTCAACGCCGGAATTCTTAAGGAGCAGCGTTACCAGGACAATTCCCAGGCCGGCTCCCTCCGTACTGTCATAGACCTCTTCATAGGCGTCGCTGAAATCATTGTATTCTCTGGCCCTGGCCATACGGAGCCGGATTCGCTCAAGCTCTTCCGGCAGGATCGGGGTGTTGTTCGTGACCAGTATTTGTAGCCCCTTATCCATGTTTTTTATGGTTATAATGACGTTGTAGCGGCTGCTTTTCATGTCCGCTTCTATGAAATCAAGATTGCCCACAACCTCGTTTTTAAAACGGGAAATCCCTTCCTGATAGCTGGAGGGATCAGTGATATCGATGCTGTTTTTCTCAAAATAAACCCTTTTGGCGTTGGCCTTGAATGCGTTGATGATGATCTCTCTCAGGATGGTGATGGTTGTGTCAATCATATAGATCATATCAAGTTTCGACAGGATTTTTGCAAAGAGGGAATTTAGGGAACGAATGATGGGCTCGCTGGGATAAGTAAAAGAAAGGCTGACGGGCTCTCCCCTGTTGATTTTTTCAGAGATGGAGGTGTTATTGCTCAGATCCATGATTTCCTGTTTCACGCTTTGATTGGCGATCCAGCCGCTTGCTATTGTAACAGGATTTATTTAATTTTGTCAATATAGAATTGTATAAATAAAATTGCGTTCAGAACATATTTTCTATAGGATCCCAATGAGTATTCCGGCATTGATCAGGGATACGGAATATCGGACATCCATGTACTTTTTGTAGCGGTTGATCCAGTATTCCTTCTCGCTAACCTCTTGTACGATTTTCCTTTTTGTGCGGGTTATGGCGCCCTTCATGTCTTTTTCAAACCATTTCATCTGGCAAATCTGATGCTCCAACTGGGTTTCGAGTTCTTTTATCTTTTTGTCATAGGATTCTTCAATCTTGTGGAGTTCCGGGGTTATGGTGCTGTCCAGGTTCTTGATGATACCGTCAATATCGCCCTTGATCTTTTCCTTGAGCCTTCTCCTGGCAGTGCTGAAATGATCTTCCAGGTCCGCCAGCACTTTCAGGATCTGAAAGCGGTACTCCTCCTGGCTGAACCGGGTCAGGCCCTGTTCCAGGGAGGCGGATTCCACCATGGAGAGTTCTTCAACAGGGAGATATTTCAGGGGATCCACGCATACGGGAATCAGTTCCTGGAAATCTGATTTGGCCTTGAAGCGGACGAGATAGTGAAAGATCATCCCGGCAAAGGGTCGGGAATGTTTTATCACCTTGATCCCCTTGATGCCGCCAAAATCCCGGTTTACGGCATATTCCATAAGGCTGTTGATGATGGGGCTGCCAAAGGCCAAAAACTCCAGCTTTTCATTGTCCAGGGCTTTAACGCTGTCAAAGGTGCCCTGCTTTTTCACCGGCGTCGGATCACCGGGCTTTTTCTTGATCGGGTAGAGCCCTGTGAGCCTGTTTTTTCTGCCGATGCATTCCTCCACATAGGGATCGCATTTTTGCAGGCGGTTGATAAAGTTTTCGATTCTCTGATTGGAGTATTTCCTCTCCTGGAGGGTTATTCGGTAATATTCGTCGTAGTTGAAATCCATCCGGCGTGAAACAGCAAGTTCGGAGAGTTTTTCGTAGCTCTTCCTGGCTGTTTCAACCTTGTGATCTATCTCCGAATAGATCTTGCGGCTGTTGCGTACTCCCGCTGCCAGTTCCATGAATATACTGTTAAGGTTCAATTCCTCTTCAATCTGCCCCAGCAGGACGTCCGGTGTCCCAATGGATTCCTCGAAGAGCTTCAGCTTGCGGGTCAGAACGGCCAGGACACGCTCCGCCACCGTGTCGCGGGTGGAAAAATTATAAATGAACACGTCTTTCGGCTGTCCGAAACGGTGAATACGTCCGATTCGCTGTTCGATCTTGAGGGGAGACCAGGGAAGATCATAGTTGATCAGGACGTTGCAGAACTGGAGGTTGCGTCCTTCTCCTCCCGCTTCTGTGCATATGAGAATATCTGCATGGTTCTTGAAACTCTGTATGGCCTGTTCTTTCTGTTCCCGATCCATGGAGCCGTTGAATACTTCCACATCGAAATCGGCCAGGAGATTGCGAAGATAGTCCTGTGTGGTCCTGAATTGGGTGAAGATGAGGAATTTCCTGCACTTCGGTCCGTGAAGCTTCCTTATCATCTCACAGAGTTTCTCGCCCTTGCGGTTCTCCTTGATCAATTCGGCCAGGGTGATGAGATGATCCAGGGTTCTTATTTCCTCGCGAATCTCCGCCTGCGTCTTCTTGATGGTCTGAATCAGGAGCTCATCGAGGTCCTCACGTTCATCGATATCCTCCATCTCCAGGGCAAGGTGCTCTTTCAGGAATTTTCCTCCTGTTCCGCTCCTCATCGGGTTTTCCGCCAGTTTTTGAAGGTAGTTTCTCCGGTTCCTCAGGGCCGAGAGCAGGGCAAAGGTGGAGGAGTCGAGGAGTTTTTGAAACACGGTCATGACGAAACCAACGGCCCGGTTTTCGGTAAGCAAAGCCCGGTTGAACTCCTCCACCACATACCGTGTCGTTGCGTCATAGAGTTCCCTTTCGGAGGGATGGAGTTCGAATCGTATAGTCCGGGCAAATCTCCGTGTAAATCCGCCGACATCGATCTTGGTCCTGCGGATGACCACCCGTGAGAGTTTATCCCGCAGCCTGGAGAGGTCGGAATTGGGGAGGCAATAGTCGTTGTAAAAGGTCTGAAAGGGTCCAAGAAGATTCTTGTCGATAAGACGGACCAGGTAATAGAGCTCCTCGAGTTTGCCCCGGAAAGGGGTGGCGGTCAGGAGCATCAGGGCCTTGGTTCTCTCTGAAAGGATCTCTCCCACATTATAGGCCATTGTGGATTTCTGTGAGTCACGCCTCATCCTGTGGGCCTCATCAATGATGACCGCATCCCATTCTGTATTTTTCAGATCATCTGCAAAGGATTTGCTCTTGATGAAATCCATCGAGCAGATGACTTTGCCCTGGAGGCTCCAGGGGTTGTCGCTCCGGTCCGCCAGCGACCGTCTGCCCCTGTTGAGTCCCTTACGGTCTATGATCTGGAAGTCCTCGTTGAACTTTGTCTTCAGCTCGGACTGCCACTGGAAAAGGAGGGAGGCGGGGCAGACCACAAGAATGCGGCTGTACCCGTGACGGAATATCAATTCCTTGATTACCAGGCCGGCCTCGATGGTTTTGCCCAGTCCCACCTCATCGGCCAGCAGATACCGCTGGTCGAGGGAATTGACGATGCGGTGGGTGGATTCCACCTGATGGGCCAGAATCTGCGTCCTGGAGTTGGAAAGGGAAAGGATCTTATTGTTGGCATACGCCGTCTGAAGGAGACGGGCTTCCGTTTTCAGCTCGAACCTGTGATCAAAGGGCAGGGAGGGATTTCGAAACTGCTCCAGAACGAAATCCTCATCCTGGACGATCTCCGCCGGCTTTTCCTCACCGTTTTCCGAAGCGGTAAAGGAAAAGAGATCGATTACGTCGTTGTAGAGCTCCTGTCTCAATCAGCAGTCCGTCCTGGTCTGATAATGTTATCCCATAGTAAAGCCCGCCGCTGTGCGCGATCGGTCTTGTACAGGTTCATGGAAGTGCAGTAAGTGAGCGTAGTCCTGTTTGTTATCCCCCGTTCAGATAGACTGTGGGTTCTGTCGGACCCGGGAGCATATCCACAAGCAAACTCATCCCCAAAATTAGCGACATAATCACCTATGGGAAAACAAAATTCAAGCACATTTTTATTATTGATTTTTTTATCGGAAAGGGGTTTCCTATAGGCCAAGGGTAAGGGGGAGATGATGCTGTCAAACCAGGACATCAGGCCGATGAGGGGAAATCTGATCAGTTCCGAGCGTATATTGTCCGTCCTGATCATAGAGGATGAGACGGTCCTGAGGGAAAACATGGCAGCCTACCTGGAAGACAGCGGTTACAGGGTCCTGCAGGCGGAAAACGGGGTAAAGGGGCTGGAGGTTTTCCATTCCTTAAGGCCCGATGTGGTTTTAACCGATCTGCGCATGCCGGTCATGGACGGGAAAACGGTTCTTGCCATAATTCATGATGAGAATCCCGAGCTTCCGGTCATCGTTGTTTCCGGTACGGGCAATATCAGCGATGCCATCGACACCATACACCTGGGAGCCTGGGATTATGTACTCAAGCCGATACAGGATATGGCGATTCTGGAGCATGCCATCACCAAATGTGTGGAGCGGGCGGACCTGATACGCCTCAACAGGGAATACCGGGAACACCTGGAAGAGGCTAAAAGGATAGCTGATCGGGATATGAGGATGGCTATCAATGTTCAGACCAATTTCTTTCCCAAAAAGGTTCCCCGTTCCGAAAACTGGGACATCGCCTTTGTCTTTCAGCCCATGGCAGGAGTTTCCGGGGATCTTTATGATTTTTATGAGCAGGACCATGAGCTTCTGGGGGTTTCCCTCTTTGATGTTTCCGGTCACGGAATAGCCTCGGGGCTTATCACCATGCTGGCCAAATCCATAATGTTCCGCCGGTTTACCAGGATGAAGGAGTATACCCTCAATGAGGTCATGGAGGCCATCAATGGCGATCTGATTGAGGAGATAGATGCCGTCGACAACTACCTGACGGGAATTCTGCTTCGGTTCCGCGGGGACCGTGTGGAGTATGTCAACGCCGCCCATCCCACCCTACTTTGCCGGCAAACATCGAGGGGAAACGTTCGGAGATTCGACAACCTGAAGGATTTTCGTAACGGTCGTTTCCTCGGGGTTAAGTCCCTTGCAGGTGATTATGATATGATGAGCTTCAGGGTTCAAAAGGGCGACTGTCTGCTGATCTACAGCGATTGCTTGGTGGAATCGCACAATTCCCGCGAAGAGCGTTTCAGCGTGGAGCGGCTGTCTGATGCGCTTTTAAAGGCGCCGGATGATAGGTCTGCGGAGGAGATGCTGAAGTCAGTGCTGGATGAGTACCGGACCTTCACGGATTCCTCTGCTTTATCCGATGATCTCACTGCCATACTCGTAAAAAGGATTGTCTGATCTTACTTGGGGGCTCTCTTTTTCAGCCCCTTGTTCCTGTACATGTCATCATCCGCACGGCGAATGAGTGTTTCGATTTCCCGCATCTCGCCGCAACTGATCCCGTAGGAGAAAGTCAGAATGCGTTCCTCTTCCAGGGGGAGGCAGGAGATGGCTTCCAGGTCCTCCTTCAGACGTTCCATTATCTTTTCCTGATCCTCGTTCCGATCATGCCGTATCAGGACAAGGAACTCATCCCCCCCGATGCGGAACATCTCGTCTTCGAGTCTCAGAATCTTTCTCAGCCTCTGGGTGGTTTCCCGGAGCAGTCTGTCCCCCTCGGCATGTCCGAAGGTGTCGTTGACTCCCTTGAAATTATCAACGTCTGCCACTACCACAATAGCCTTGAGAAGCCGGTCAACCTTCCTTCGACGGGTGTCATCGTTCCTGCCGGCTTCCTCCAGTATCTGGTGCAGCTTGGTCCGGTTTGACAGGCCTGTCAGGGGATCCGTATGGCTCATGAGCACGGCATGCTCATACAGGGCGGAATTGGCGAAGGCGATGGCGGAGAAATCGGCGATGGTCTGAAGGATGAGATACTCGTCCTCCGTATACGGGGTCCCGGCATTGCGGTTGATCAGTTCGATGACGCCTAAAACCCGGTTGCGGCAGACGAGCGGCACCGCCATTATGGAGCGGGTGATAAACCCTGTGGCGCGGTCCACCCGGTCCGTAAAGCGGTGATCCGTTGAAGTGTCGGGAACAAATACGGGGCGGCCCGTCTGAGCCACGGTTCCGGCTATCCCTTCCCCCAGGCTGAGCCTGATGGATTCCACCGCATTTTCATCGATCCCCTTCACGATGACGAAAAAGAGTTCGTCGGTCAGAGGGTCGAGACGCATCAGGCTCCAGTTTTCAGCGTCGAAGTAGATGCGCACTTCTTCCATGATACATCCCAGTATCTTGTCCAGTTCCAGGGAGGATGTAATCAGTTTTCCGATACTGGCGTACAGTTTCTTGATGGCTCCTGCGTTTTCCATAATTCCGACCGCTATTGTATGCTTTCCACTCCGGGATTGATTCCTGAAGTCTTGATTTCGCCAAAGGTCTCTTCGTAACGGCGGATGGTATCGCCCAGAGCCAGCTGGATCCTTTTTGCATGCTGCGGGGTGAGGATTATCCGGGAAACCAGCTTTCCGAAACCCGGGGGAGGGGTGGGATTGACGAAGAGGAAGTCCAGGATGAATTCCTCCGGAGAGTGGGATATGTTGGCCATATTGGCAAAACGTCCTGCCGCTTCTGACTCATCCACCTTGATTTCTATCTTCATTTCTGAGGGTTTTGGATCCATCGATATCTCCCTTGATATGCTTGGAATGGGCTGCTGCCCTCTTACTGAGGCCATGGAAAAAGTTATATCAGTTTGGTCAAGGCAATAACCAGCCTAAGGTATCTGAGTTTTTGCTTGCGAAAATGGCAATTCCTTTTTATGGAGTCTGTATAAGTTTTTCCAATCGAAAAGCGCTGGTCTTTTATCATGGTAATGAAAACCGTCAATATGCATAAGGGGCTTACACTGACATGGATGGGTGTCGCGGGGATATACCTTACCGATGGGATTACGGGTCTGCTGGTGGATCCCTATGTGAGCCGTTTCGGACTTTTTCACATTCTGTCAGGCCTGTCCCTAAGACCTGACAGGAAACGCATCGCGTCCTGGATAGGCTCTCAGGGGGCAGGGGATGTACGGGCTGTCTTTGTCACGCACACTCATTTCGATCATGCGGCGGATGCATCGGATTTCGCCCTGGCCCTTGATGCCGCTCTTGTGGGGTCTAAAAGTACCGCAATCCTCGGAGCCGCTTCAGGGATGCGGGATGAGAGGATTAACATCCTCCCGCCGGGAGAGGAGTATCACGTGGGGGAGTTTTCCGTGCGTTATCTGGAAAGCAGGCACGGCCCGATACTGGGCAACCGTTATCTTTATCCCGGTGAAATCACCCCCCCCCTGCGCCTTCCCGGCCCGGCCTTCCGATACCGGGAGGGGGGAACCTTTTCCCTCTTGATCCGTCATGGAGGCGTAAAACTTATACACCACGGAAGTGCGGGGTATCTCCCGGGAATGTACAGCGGCATAGAAGCGGATATCGTCTTACTGGGGCTGGCCGGGAGGGGGGACACGCATGCCTATTTGGAGAACGTAATCTGCCCCGTGGGGGCGAGGATCGTAATCCCTTTGCATCATGACAATTTCTTCCGATCTCTGGTGGGGAAGAAGACGTTTCCGCTCCTCCCGGGAATAAGGCTGGAAGAATTCAGGAAGGCCTGCGGGGTACTGCCGGCTCCCACGAGGGTCGTGGAGCCTGCCGTCAATGAGCCTGTCTCCCTCAGAGATCTTCTGGATCGTCCTTAGGAGACCGGCCGTTGTTTTTTATCTGTGCAAAAAAATGCTTTGCACAATGGGGACAAAGGCCATGGGTAAACTCTGCGTCGGAATGTCTTTGTAAATAGGTTTCCAGCTGCTGCCAGTATCCCTCATCGTCCCGGATCTTTTTACAGGAGGCGCAAATGGGTATCAGGCCCCGAAGGGTTTTTATGCTGGACAGAGCCTCTTTGAGCTCCTTGATGAGGGTCTCTCTTTCCTTCTCCGCAATAATCCTTTTGGTGATATCACGATTGCTGATCCTCAGCCCCTGCCATGATCCCTCCTTCCCATAAACCGGCTGACAGACATGGTTGATGTATTTTTCCTCTCCGGTCCTGGTAATAATTCGGAAATCGATATTCATGGTCCGGTGGGTCTCCATTTCCGCCTGCTGATGCTCCAAAAAAAGATCGCGGTCCGAGGGGTGGACGATTTTGATTAACAGAGACGCATCCCCTATGAAATCCTCGGCGCTGTAACCTGTTATGCGCAGGCAGGAGGGGGAATTGTACAATATGCTCCCGTCATATCCCATCCAGTATTCCCAGTCATGGGTAAAATCTGCCACGGTGCGGAACCGCTCCTCGCTGAGCCGCAGGCTCTCCTCCATCTCCTTAAGTTCGGTGATATCCACCACCAAACCGCGGGATCCGTAAAGCCTCCCATCCCGGATGATGGGATTTGCCTGAAAAAGGACCGGGAGAGTGCTCCCATCCTTCCTGAGTGCCTTGTATTCCACAGGGCGTCCGGGAACACCGGAAAGGGTCTTCATCATATTGTTCCGGGCACGTTCCCGATCCTCGGGGATCAGGAGCATTATGGGGTCTATTTTCCTGATGAGCTCTTCTGGATCGTAACCCATGATTTCCAGGATACGGCCGTTTACATAGAGGGTTTGACCTTTGTCGTCCGTTTCGTATACGATCTGGGGGAGGGTTGAGGTGATTTCCTGGAGGCGGTTTTCTTGCTCCTGGAGCTTTATTTCCCGTCGCTCCCTTTCCAGAGTAAGGGACAGGAGATTCGAAGCGGAAATCAGATACTTCATAGGAGACGGTTTCATGTCTGAGAGTTCTCCTGTAGAAAAAAACAGCACAATCCCTGTCAGCGCTTCGCCTATCCTGACGGGAAGGAGGAGAATCGATTTTGTCGCTGGCAACCGCTCCTCGGATATGATTTCCCGGAATAGGGAGGGGGATTTTTGCGATGAAAGGAGATCATGTCCCCTGCCTTTCAGTTTTTTCGTGACAGCTGTGATCAATTCTGTCCGGGAAGAAAGACTATCCACTTTTATGTGACGGGTTTTCCATCGATGATTATAGGGGTAGTTTCCTACCCAGGAAGGAATTTCCATGAAAAGCACCTGGGTAAAATCTCCGCAATTCCCCATATAGCTCAGGATGACTCGATAGGATTTCTCCGGCGACGAGGGGCGGATTTTCAGGATTTTATTAAAAGTCCTTATCAGTCCGTTTTCCATTGCCATTTCGGCAGGCTTATTTTTGTAAGATCGTGTGATGTTAGAATTCATGTCATTTCAATTTTTGATTTTCATTAATACCGGGTAGTACCTGATTTACGCCCTTTTAATGCGGGCAGAGGGGTATTATGAGGGGAATTCTCCTTTTATCCGGTAATGATTTGCCAAGAGACCATTTTGCTTAAAAATTATATCTGTTCAAGACTAAGTATACAACAAAAAATCAATTATATCAAAAAATCATCAGGGAAAATGAGGCCGGATTGCCGTAACAGGCAGGCCCTAGTCATGGCAGTAATGATGAATCCTCTCAGGGGGAGGAGAAGATGATCTTGCCGGAATTCCGGAAGTCATAGTTGCCGAGGGGTTTTACCTTGTTTTGAAACTCATTGGATTGAAGCTTGGCAATGAAAGACTGTATTCCCTTATGAAAGAAGGTGTTCTGTGAGAGGACCATATCGAAGCTTTCCACGGTTACCGGCATGAATGCCAGTCCCAGAAGCTTGGAGACTGCTACGGTGCCGAAACCGGCATCCGCCTGCCCGGTGAGAATATTGAGTCCGACTTCGAGATGGGTAAAGGCCTCATTCGTATAACCATTAAGACTTGCCGTGTCAACGGAATGCTTTTTGAGATAGTAGTCCGAAAGTATGCGGATGCCGGCCTCTTTCTGGCGGTTTATGAAGCGCACTCCCGGTTTCGACAGGTCTTCCAGGGTCTGAAGATTCAGGGGATTGTCTGAGGCTATGAGAAGCCCGACCTCCCGATGAAAGAGGTTGACGATGGTCATCTTTTTATCAGGGAACTCCGCCTGGATGAAGGGGATGTTGTATTGCCCGGTTTGGGGATCCAGGAGATGTGTCCAGGCGATGTCCGTATGGCCCTCCTTCAGGGCCTTCAGACCCCCCAGACTGCCGGTATTGGCGGTAAAGATATAGAAATCATCATGACTTTCCCTCAGGCTGGTCAGAAGGATATCGAGGACGGGGTCGTTGCTTCCCGCCGCAAGAAGGGCGCCCTCAATGCGCTCAATCCTGGCATGCGCTTCCTTTAATCCCTTCTGAGAATCGGACTCGATCCACTGGTCGATGAGTTTTTTAGGGAATATCCATTTGCCCGTGGCCCGGGTACAGGGGATATTGCCTGTTTTGATGAGGGCATAGACCTGCTTTTCATGGATGCCCAGATAATCGGCCACTTCCTTCGTATTCATCAATTCCTGGGACATTCGTTAAATCCTGATCCCCGAAAAAACCTCAATCTGTCCTACGGCTAAAGCAACGGCGACACCCGTACTGCTGTTGAAATTCCGGGAGCTGGTGTGATCATAGATGAGATTGAGGCCGTAAAACCATTTGGGTCCATTGTACCCCATGCCCAGCCGGGCGTTAAATTTCCAGTAATAGTCGAAGTCCTGCCGGCTGCCGGAATCGGTGGTATAGCGCTTCATCATTTTTCCTCCTCCGATGAAGAGAGCGGGAACCACATAATAATCTCCCGGATAGGTAAAATAGTAGGAGTAGCCGGGTAAGAGCCCCATGCTGGTGAAGGTGCCGTTGCGGAACCCGGAATAGCCGTCGAAGTAGCGTTCCTTGCTGGGAAGTATCAGGGAGTAGTTGGAGGAGATTTTATAATGCATGACCGATGCCATCATGAGAAACGAGCCTGAGGATCGGGTCTGGCGTTCAGTCTGTTTGAAAGCCGCCTTGAAGGAAAAACGGTCTGAGAATATGTAATACCCGTTAACTCCCAGTGTCATGACGGTCAGATCGGGCCTTTTGACCTCGGCGGTATCGATCAGTTCATTTATCTGTGTAGGGTTTTTGTCTTTCAATTGGAAGGGATTCTTTAAAATGGACTCCTCCAGGTAGTACCCCTTGTATCTCTGCACCAGGAGGTCGCCGCCGAATTTATTGGAAATATAGTAAAACTGGAAATCAAAGTATTCTGTTTTTCCATATACGTTCTGGTTCTTTTCCGTCCCGGGAACCGCAGTCTGAAGGGATAGACCGTATCCCTTATAAGAGACGCCCATCCCGATGTTGAGATTGACATTGGGGGAGTAGATGGTGCTGGTTTTATTCGTTGGATCCAGGAAATTGATCTCACCCACATCGAACTTTTTATCATAAGTTCCGATGTAAAGCCGGGAAATGGGGTATTGCAGAAAGGGACGGAGAATGATCTTGTGATCATAGTTCTCGATGTATTTAGGACGATCTATTTTAGCCTTGTCTTCAGAGGTCTTTTCGGTTTTGGCTTTGCTTTCCTTCTTTGTTTCCGGTTTGGGTTCCGGGGTTTTTTTTTCTTCAGGAAGCGCCGATTTGGGAGGTGCGGCCTCCTGTGCCGCCAACGGATAATAAGCGGACGCAAAGGAACAACATACCACCAGGGCCATCAGGATTTTCCTCATATCATTTCCCTCGTTTTTATGAGATGCTCCCGGTTTTTAAGGACATCAGCCGTCCTTCTCCGGGGTGCTGTTTTTTGCAATGCTGTTCTTCGAGCCCGTTTTTCTTCTCGCTTCCTGGATCGTAAGGGCGCGCAGAACGATATCATAGCTGTTCGAGGCGTTCCAGAAGAGGTATCCCCGGGCGCCGGAATCATCGCTGGCCTTAATCTGCTCCAGGATGTAGTTTTCATTATAGGCCGAGACCCTCCACTTAAAGGCCTGGAGCCAGGGACGTATCGGCCGATTGCCGGAAAGTGAAAGTACTTTTTTGCAGCCGTGGTAAATGAAATGATAGGGGTGATCCCCGGGACGGGAGAATCCGTCAAAATCGTCATTGAAATGGGAGGGATAAAGCATGGGCGATATAACGTCGCAGTAACGGGAGAGCTTTTCTATTCTCTGTCCTGTCTTATTGATATCAACGGTCTTGCCCCAGGCCACCACGCCGAAGATGTCGATGGACACCAGGGTGTTCCTGCGGGATATTTCCTGATAGGCTCTCTGAAGGAAATGGGTGATGGCCTCCTCCTTGCTCATCCTGCCGAAACTCCAGGCGAACTGGGCCTCCGAGAGCTTTCCATGGGTGGGAAAGCGGATATAGTCGAACTGAATTTCATCCACCCCCTTGTCAGCCAGCTCTACAGCCAGGGCGATATTGTAATCCTGTACCGCCTTGCTCGTGGGGTCACACCAGAGTTCCTTGGAGGCGGCGTTCCAGGGTTGACCCGTATGGATGGATTTGATGGCATATCGTGAATCGCTTTTGAACAGAACATGATCCCGGAATACCGCGATGCGGGCGATTACATAAACCCCCTTCTCCTTCAGCTTGCGGATCAGTTTGTCAATGTCATCGATGGTGCGCATGCCGTGGGTGTTCAGCCTTTTGGCCTCCGGGACATTGCTCTGATAATTTATAATGCCCGTGACATCCTTGGCGTCGAAGACCACTGTGTTGATTCCCAGCTTGCCGTAGCTTTCAATGTGTTTTAATATTTTCTCATTGGCGATGGAGGAGCCGGAGTAATACAGTCCCCGGGTAAAGACCAGTTTTGGTTTTTGCTGTTTTCTTATATCCACCTGGAACGGCGGAAGGGAGCAGGGGATGTAAATCAGCCTGCCCGGCTCCTGCAGTCCCAGCTGCAGACCATTGAACCGCTGAATCGCGTCTCTGAGGCTCGATGTGCGGAAATACTGGGTATACTTAAGCGCTTTGGAGGCGATTTCTCCCAGGGTGGCCTTCCCATCGCTTTTATAAAAGAGCAGATGGCCGACATGGATGTACCCGGAGGGAAGACGGTCGTAGGTATGAATATAACGTTTCATGCTGGGATCGGAGGAAGGGCCTCCAGAGGCTCCTCCGAAAAACGTGTAATGAAAGCTGTAGAGACGGCTTTGCAGGGAATCGCTCAAATATTGGATCCTGTCCCGAAAGACCAGGGACAGAGCGATAGTCAGGACGCCTGCAAAGAGGATTAGGAGGATGCGCCAATTTTTTTTCATGAATGCCTAACCTGCAATATTAATATAACTTAATTCTTCAAAAGTGAAATGATCCCTTGTTGCCCCGGGTGAGTTTCAGCACCATCAAAGGAAAATTCCCGATGTTTCACTGAGTTACTGATACTCCGTTTTGCTGTCAGCCCCGTTTGACCTGACTCCGGTTTCCCACGGCATGGTATTATGACTCGGTTTCATGAGGCGGAAAAGGGTCATTGCCTTTGCCGCAACCGTGATGACGGTCGATAAGGCTCCAGGAGTAAAATAATACCGGGGATCACCTTGGAGGACCGTCCCTAATGAAGGATGCGGGAACGGTTCTCTGTCAGCTATCTTACGGTTTGTATACTCTCTCCCTCCCGGTGTCAAGCATTTTGGATCTGTTCCGGATGTTTCTTCAAATTACCCTCTCCGCCTTTCTGTATTTCATTGATAACTGTCTCTGAGGGAAATTAAAAAGGAGATATCTCTAAACCTATTATCGACTCCTGGTGGGCGGGTCGGTACAATTTTTGAGGTAATCCGCCAAATATGCTTGAAATGTCTCCGTCTTTCAGCATTTACTATCTACAGGATTGAGAAGATTTATTTCCTTGCCGTTCATGGTGAAACGGCCGATTATAATGGAATAAGGCTGAATCTTGGAAGAATGTGCGGATGAATGCTCAGGACAGTAACATACTCATAGCGCTGATCAGAAAAATCCTGGATGTATGGGGCGGATTCCGGGATTTTTTCCGTTTCAGTTCATCTATCTTCAGCTCCTTCCAGTCCTTTAAACACCTGAGGTTTCGCTCAATCTACACCATCGCCATCAATCAAACCAGGTTTACCGGAATTGATGCCCTCCCTCTGATCATTTCCATAGCCCTACTCCTGGGGGGAACGGTCATCATTCAGGCCACTAAGAACTTTCCCAAATTCGGTATAGAGGGGTTTATCGGAAATCTGCTGGTGCTCATCATAGCAAGGGAGCTGGGCCCCCTGGCTACTGCCATGATCGTGGTCAGCCGCTCGGGGTCTGCCATCGCCGCGGAGATTGCCACACAGAAACAGAACAAGGAACTCCATGCCCTGGAGGTCATGGGGGTCAACACGATCCTGTTCATAGTCTTTCCCAGGATCATGGGATCCATCCTGGCGATCTTTTCGCTTATCATCATATTCGATATTGTAGCTTTTTTCGGGGGCTACATCATCTCCCTCTCCACGGTGTTCATTCCCATCGACATCTTCATCGAGAGTCTACTGGATTCCTTCAGTTTCGAGGACCTTGTCATCACCCTCATGAAAAGCATCATCTACGGGATACTCATTCCCCTTATAGCCAGTTATTACGGATTCAAACCGCAGTCGGATTTTCAGATCCCCATCTATGTAAGCCGGGCGGTGGTAAGGACTCTCCTCATTCTCTTCGTGATCAATGCTTTCATATCCGCATTGTTCTACTTTTAGGAGGGAGCATGGAAGGGAACATCTGCAACAACGGAAGGGATGAACAGGAGGAGATGCTCAGCTTCGACGGGGTTTCCTATGAGGATGAGAAATCGGTCTCTCTTGTGGATATATCCTTTGCCCTCTACAGGGGGGAAACTCTGGTGGTCTTTGGTCCGGAAAATTCCGGCGTGGACATCATCTGTCCTCTCGTGGCGGGGCTGATCACGGAATACGACGGAGATATTTACTACCGAAAGTATCAGATAAGGGACTTTAACTATCTGGACCGCTATGATTACCGGAAAGGGCTGGGCTATCTCCAGCGCAATTACGGACTAATCAACAACATGAGCGTTGAGGAAAACATCGCATTGCCGCTGAAGTACCACTCCCAGCTCTCGACAAGGGAGATCGCCGATGTCGTGGGGACGTTCATCAGCAACCTCAACCTGGAGCACTGCCGCAATCTGCGTCCTGTGGATCTGCGGCAGTCGGAAGCACTCAAAACCGCCTATGCCCGTTCTGTGATTCAGAATCCCGACATGCTCCTGGTGGAGCACGCCATGGAAGGGCAGTGTCCGATCAACTCTCTCACCTTTCTGAAAAACCTGGCGATGCGGACTGGAGACAGCGATAAAACCACGCTTTTTGTCACCTTCGAGCCGGAAAGATTTCTTGATTTTGCCAGCAAATTTCTTATGCTTTACAATGGGAACGTTGTTTTTGAGGGATGTCGTGAGGATTTTCTGCGGCAGGATAATCCTTACCTGAAGCAGTATCTGGCAATGTCCCTCTCGGGACCCATGAGGATATTATAACCATACACGGATGTGAGGCCGATTATGAAGCTCGAGAAGAACGAACTGAGAGTTGCCGTTTTCATCATCATTCCAACGGCCATCCTTTTCCTGTTCATCATACTGAAACTGGGATACTCCCTGGCCAGCTCCACCATCGATGTCTATCTCAAGGTGGACAGCATCTCCTCGATAAAAAAGGGGACTCAGGTCAAGATCAAGGGGTATCCCATCGGCCGGGTGGTGGAGATAACCCCGGTCTACAAACCGGCACTCCACTTCCTCGCGGTGCTCCGTATACAAAAGGATATCAACCTCTTCGAGGACTGTTCGGCCATCATCCAGAATCAGAACATCATCGGTGATCCCGTTATTGAGCTGCGCAACCCCGAGAAGAAGGGGGAACTGCTGAGCAACGGTTCCGTAATCGAGGGACTGGAGCATGTCAATCTGGAAGTCATCCTCCAGGATGTCCATCTCCTGCTCACGACGGTTACCGATACCATCGGTCTCATAAAGGATATCTCCCTGGAGAGCAAGGGCAATCTCCGCAACCTTGTCAGCAATCTCGCCTCCAGTGCCGCGACCTTCAGCAGCATGCTTCAGAGCTCGCAGAAGGATATCCTAGCGATCCTGACCTCCTTCCGGGAAACTGCCAAGACCATGAACGATATATCCGAGGAGCTGAAGCGTCATCCCATCAAGTTCCTCTTCAAAAAGGACAAGGGGGAGTGATTCCCCGAATACGGCCTATCAGCCCCCATGCCCTTTTTCTCTGTCATCATCCCCACTCGTAATCGGCGGACCCTCGTGAAGAGGGCCGTCGAATCAGTGTTGTCCCAGACCTTCAGGGATTTCGAGCTCATCGTTGTGGACGACGGATCCGAAGACGGTACCGCCGGGATGCTCGGAGAATACGGGGCGATGCTCAGCGTCTGTCGTCAGGAACATTCCGGAGTGAGTGCGGCCCGAAACCGGGGAATCAACCTCTCCCGTGGGGATCATATCGCTTTCCTCGATTCCGATGATGAGTGGTATCCGGAAAAACTGGAGGCCCAGAGGACTTACATGATAAATCATCCAGGGATCAGGCTGCATCAGTGCGATGAGATCTGGATACGGAAGGGCCAGCGGGTCAACCCTATGGATAAGCATCGCAAGAGAGAGGGGGATATCTTCCTGGAATCCCTCAGGCTCTGCCTCATCAGTCCCTCGGCGGCGGTGATGCGGCGCGATCTTATTGAGGAGTGCGGGCTCTTCGACGAGCATATGACGGTTTGCGAGGATTACGATCTCTGGCTTCGCATAACCTGCCGGGAAGAAGTCGGATTCCTGCCGGAGAAACTTGTAAAAAAATACGGGGGTCACGAGGATCAGCTGTCCCGGAGTTTCTGGGGTATGGACCGGTTCAGGGTCTATTCCATAATCAAACTCCTTCAGGGGGATGGCGGTATGTTAAAGGCGGAGTATCGCAACAGTGCCAGGGAAGTTGCGCAGGAAAAATGCCGTATTCTTCTGAACGGTGCCGGAAAAAGGGGAAAGAAGGAGCGGGTTGCCGCCCTGGAGCGTGTCAGGGATTTGCTGGATCGTGGAAGCTATAGCAGTATAGACCCTGCGATCCTCTTAGAAGAATGACGGGTTTTTTGATCCAGCAGTCCAGGAAGGATTCCTCCGGGATACTCCTGGAAAGGAGGATGTGCCCGTTATCCCGGAAGAGGAGGAACTGCGTCCCGCCGGTTGTCAGGGAAAAACTGGCGGCATACAACCCGTCCGAGAGGTCCAGGCCGGCATGGCCCTGGCGCTTGTCCGGGATCTTTATTTCAAAATCGATATCGCAGTCGTCGTCTGTGATGAGGATTCGGCGGTGGTCCAGGAAGGCGATATGCCCGCTGTTACTCACATGAAGGGCCGTTTTGGTGTAATGGCGGCTTCCCAATTCCAGGGTATCCAGGCTCTTCTTCTCGCTGTCCAGGAGCCCCAGGTGATCCCCGCTCCGGTTTCCATAATGAAGGGCCAGGTATCGGCCGTTATTGCTTACGGCCAGACTCTTGATGATGGATCCGTTGGGGGCCGTTCCGCTCGCTGCGATATTCCCCCGGCCGTCCAGAAGATAATAGCTTCCGTCAAGAAACCCTACCGCGGAGGCGTCGCTGATCCGGCTGAAGGCGAGTACCGTGCAGAGCCTGCCGGAGATCTCCCGGGCGCCGGTTTCGGCACCGTTGTTGTCCATGATCCGAACGCGGCTGTGATCTCCCGTCAGCAGAAGAACGATCCTGCCGTTCTGGGAGAGATAGGGGTACTCCAGGGATTTCGACTTCCAGAACCGTTCCCCCTCCCGGTTGAGAAATTCGATGCTTTTCCCGACCTTTTCGTATTCGACGAAGTATCGTCCGTTCCCGCTGGCAGCCATGTTCTTTCCGGTAAAGGCTATCGTCTGTACCAGAGTGCCGTCGGCGTTAAGGTACCAGATCGTGTTATCCTTCTGAAGGGGGGGGAGCCCCGATTTAAGCAGTGCGGGATGGGTCGATTTTTCCACTCCCTGCAGGTCGCCTATCCGGCCGTACCATTCGGGATAAAACTCCATGGCTCCTGACGGTTCCATCAGGGGTATGAAACCGAGCAGAAGACCGATCAGAACTCCGAGCAGTATATAACGCATGATATCAATCCTGTAAAAAACTTTTCAATTTCTGGCTGCGGGAGGGATGCCGGAGGCGGCGTATGGCCTTCTTTTCGATTTGACGAATCCGCTCCTTGGAGAGGTGAAACTCCTCGCCTATCTGCTGCAGGGACATGGGTTTGTATCCGTCCAATCCGAAGCGCATCTTGATGATTTCCCGCTCCGACTCCGTCAGTTCGTTGAGGACATTGTTCAGGGCGTCCTGAAGCGACTCATCCAGAACGTTCTTGTCCGGGGATTCGATGCGGGAGTCCTCCATCATACTGAGTATGGAGGTGTCTTCCGAATCCCCGTACGTGGCGTCCAGGGATATGAAGTCCTGGGAGATGTTTCGGAGATGATTGATCTCCTCATCGTCCATGTCCAGCTCCTCGGCTATCTCCTGAGGGCTGGGCTCCCTGCCCAGCTTGTTTTCCAGCTTGTTGTGAACCCGCTCTATCTTCTGCATGTCCGCCGTCCGGTTGAGGGGGAGGCGGATGAGGGAGGTCTTTTGGGATATCGCCAGGATAATGGCTTGCCGAATCCACCAGACGGCGTAGGAGATGAAGTGGTAACCCCTGTCCGGATCGAATTTTTCCGCGGCCTTGATCAGTCCCATGTTTCCTTCGTTGATGAGGTCCAGCAGGGATATGCCGCTGGTCTGGTATTTCTTCGCGATGGAGACTACGAAACGCAGATTGGACTTTATCAGCATTTCCTTGGCGTTTTCGTCGCTTTCGTCCCGGGCCCTTCGGGCCAGCAGGTCTTCGTCCTCCCTGCTGAGGAGGGGGATTTTATTGATCTGTTCGAGATACCAGGAGATGGAGGAATCCGAGTAGCTTTCCCCGCTGGATCGGGTTTTCTTCCTTTTCTTCTTTTTTAGTCCGGATATTTCAGTCAGCAGATCTTCTCCGGTTTCTTCGTCAAAGGAGCCAATTTCCTCATCTTCCATGGAGGGGTAATCCATCATCTCCAGATCATCGGATGATTCACCGGGATGAGGCTGAACCTGCTTCTTTTTTCCAGCGCCCGTACTCTTCCTGGAAACCTTTCCGGCTTCCGGGGATTTGATGTTTTTTACCGGTTTTTTAACCATATCAAGTGTATTCCTGGCTTCCCTTCAGAGTGGAGGGATTTCCTCCAGTCAAGACATCTTCCTCTTAAAAGTTCATAATCGTGCAACTTAAAACCCCTTGATCAGGCATAAAGATTATATCAATACCCTGAAAAAGTCAACATAGCGCTCATAGGGAGGGAGCAATGTCTGTTCCATAGTCCCTCCGACTTATAGGGAACTATATATATTATAGCCCATAAACGGGAAGGCCTGTTTTTTGCAAGAAAAATCATTCCTGCAGCGAGAAAACAGGAAAATTTAATTACAGGGTATGTGAAATGCTTTGTCAAGTATATTGCTGCGGTTTCCCGCGATCTGATAATGGGAATTACGGGTATCATGTAAATAGTGTCAGATGCAGACCGGTTTCTTCTGATCCGGGAGATTTTCTAATTGATTTTCCCCCTTTCTAATGATATCTGGTATGGGAGGCCTGTAAACTGATAATTATGGAAAAATTATTCCTTGCGTGAAAAACGGTTCCATTTTATGAGGCTTCATTCGTATTGTTTAATTGAGGGAGCATTTAATGAATAAGAAATTGATTTGGGTTCTGTCGCTCTGTTTTCTGATGTGTTCGAATCTCCTCTTTGCCATGACGGCAGAGGAGGCTGTGGCAAAATTCAGGAGCAGGATGCTGGGGATCGGTACCATGAGGGGTACGGTTTCATGGAGTCATTCCTCCGGATCCATGTATACCGGCAGCTTTAAGTACATGGCGCCTGGAAAGATTTACGTGAAATTCTCCTCCCCGTCAGGGAAGATTGTCGCCTGCAACGGCAGCAAACTGTGGGTTTTCGATCCTTCCAGCAATATATGCGGTGTACAGGATGTGGGCCGTGGAGGTTCCGGGGGTATCGCCGGTCTGGTTTCCGGATACACAGGTATCGTTTCCGGGGGTGCCGGCGGTTATACCATCAAGCTGAAGAATAACGACAAGCATTTTTCGGAGATTACCCTGGTGGTGGACGGAAGTTTTCTGTTGAAGAAGGCCGTCTTGAAGACCAAGGATGGGGGCAATATGAACATCAGCCTCTCCGGGGTTATCATCGGAGAGGGTATCTCTCCCGGGGTCTTCGACTTCAAACCTCCCGCGAGCGCTCAGCTTGTGGTGAATCCCCTGAATATCAAATAACCATGAGAATCAAAAGGGTAACAACGAGGTGAATGGAAAGCGGCTCATCCCACTGATTCTGGTCCTGCTCATGCTAGTACCGGGAGTTCTTCAGGCAGAGGACAGGATCTTTACCTTCCTGGGGCCCGCGTTCAGCGGCGGAGTCAACAAGATTACCTACAATGACTGGTTTGACAACGAAACAGGCACTAAAAAGGTAGCCGGTAATTTCTACGGGGGCGGCATCCAGCTCGACGTCTTTGCCGCTCCCCTGGTGGGGGAATTCATCATTCAGTATCTTTCCAATTCCGCCTCGGAGACCGAGATAGCGGTAAATCATCTCTATTTCGGTTTTACGGGCAAGTACGCCTATTACCCGACATCGGTATTCGCACTGGCTCCGGGGATGGGGCTGTATGTGGAAACGCCTCCCGCTTCGAAGCGCTATGATGGGGGAGGGGGCTTCACCGCCTCCCTGGGATTTATCATCCATTTTACCCAGGATCTCCGATTTATTCTGGATGCCCAGGGGCGTTATGGCAGTTTCGGGATGGGAGAGGACTCCAGAAAGATCAGTTACGGAATTAACGTGGGGCTGGTTTATAAAGTTGGAAGCTTATAAGGACCTGTTACGTAAAGCCCCTCTTCCCTCGCTCCTTTTTCTCATCTTTACCATTACAACCATACTGATAGCCTATGGAGGTCTCAGCGGTTCCGGGGGCGAAATTCTGCTGATCGCTTTCCTGGGGCTGGCAGGGGTGGCTCTCTTCCCCCTTGTATCCAGGCGCATGGCCCTTTCCGCTTTTTCCCGGATGAAGGGATCAGCAGTCAATGCCCTCCTGCTCCTTTTACTGATCCTTCTCTGTATTCTGTGCGGCTATTTCCGGGTCCGGAGTATTGCTGTTGCCTCCCCGGCTCCTTTCTCCGGGGTTTGTCCCTGGGAAGGGGTGGTGAAGGAGTTGCGGTTGATGGCTTATCATCAGGAGGTTGTCCTGATGCCGTTAAAGGTAACGGGGACCGGGGGCACCTCCCTGGCTGTTGCCTATGCATCCCGATCTCTCGATCTGCGAACCGGCGATCGATTGAGCATGGAACAGGCCCCGTCCCCACTATCCGTCGATGAGGGGGACGGGCAGGGCAATTTTCTGAACCGGTCCCTTCTGCGGAGGGGTATTTCCTTCCGCATCCATCTCCGGGAGGGGAATTACCGTCTGATTGAACGGGGTTCGATCGGCTGGCGCGAAGAGTTGCGAAGAGGGATCGGTAAAAGGATCGATCTCCTGTTTCGGGGGGAGACGGCGGGGATGCTCAAGGGGCTCTATTTCGGGAATAAGAACCATATCGGCAAGAAGACGCTGTTCGAATTCAAGAGGGCGGGGGTGATGCATATCCTCGCCGCCAGCGGGGCTCATGTGGCGGTCATCGGCATGATACCGATGTTGATCCTGGGGGCCTGGCGTATCAACCGAAAGATTATCTACCTTGTGACCGTGCTCCTTTTAACCCTGTATTTATGTATAACCGATATGCCCGTCTCCCTGCAAAGGGCTTATATCATGTTTCTGGCTTTCCTGGCTCAATATCTTTTCGATTATGACCGTAATGTGCTCAATGCCCTCTTCCTGTCGGCCCTGGCTATACTCTTCCTGCATCCCTATGAGATCTACAGCCTGGGATTCCAGCTTTCTTTTGGGGCAACGCTGGGCATTCTGCTCTTCTATTCGCTCTACCGGGATGTCTTCACCTATCTGCCCGCATTCCTGGCCGGGTCTCTGGCATTGACGCTCTCCGCCCAGCTGATTGTTTTCCCTGTTCTCTTCCTTCAGCTCGATGAGGTTAACACGGTGGCCATACTGTCCAATGTTCTCGTGGTTCCCGGGATCATGTCGGTACTGGCGGCCTCCCTGGGGGCCAACGCCCTCTCTTTCATATGGCCTTCCGGGGCCCGATTCCTGGCGGAGGGTATTCATCATCTGTACGACGCCATCTGCGTCTTCGTGGGTTTCATTAGCGGTTTGAGGGGGCATTTCACTGTGGGGGATAAGGCTCCTCTTCTGATGATTCCCTTCCTGCTCTACCTCATCCCCCTTATACCCCTGAAAAGACGGCGGGTTATTCTCTCCCTGAGCGTTCCCATTTCCTTTGTGCTTGCCTTCTACCTGCTGACAGGGGGCTGGGCGCAGAGTCGATCCCCGATGCTGCTGGAGACGAAGGTTTCGCATATGCTTTATCTGACGGGAAAGGGCGGCGACATCCTCTATGGAGACCTGGGGTCGCGGGCAGACGCGGAAGGGCTCGTTCGGTATCTGAATCGGGCGGGGGTTCGGGATGTACGGCTCATGATACCCCGACTGGATTACCGGAACAGTCGTCACTTTACCTACCTGGCCCGTCATCTCCTGCTCCGGGAATGTTCCCTCCACTCTGAGTTCCGGCTGAGTCCCGGGATGAAATCCTTCTTCGAATTATTGGATCATGACGGGGTGCCGCTGAAGTTTGCCGATTTCCGCGAGGGGAAGACCCTTTCTCCCGGTTTGAAGAAATCCCTGAAAAGGGATGAAAGACCCTCGGGGACGGACGACATCACACAGGACCTCTTTAGTCTCATACCTCCGGATGCCGCCGCCGCCCTGGAAAAGGCCGGAGGACCGGATGCCCTGTCTCGAATCCCCCTTTCCCGATGAATTGAAGGGAGAATAATCCGAAAATCCGCACCTGATGGACTATACTGGAAAAGAAGGCCTGGAGTTGTTATCGGGCCCTTAAGGCGGTTTGGGAGGATTGGGATGGCCGAAAAGACATTGATGAGTTTGATCCTTGCCATGCTCCTGATCGGATGCGGTCACAGCGGAGCCAATTTCAATGAGGAGGCCTGGCGAAGGGGAATCGATTCCACTGATCTGAAGAAACTCTATGCCCCGCATTTCCGGGACGGCCGCTTCTTCAATCCCTGGAACCCCATGGACGAGAAGGGTATCGGCGATCTGCTTAAATGGCGTTTTTCCCGGAAGAAGCAGTATACCCCGGAGGAGGAGCGCTTTCTTCCAAGGATTCACGGGAATGCCTTGAAAAGAATACGCGCGATGGGGTCCCGGGATTTCATTCTCTGGATCGGCCATGATACCCACCTGATCCGGCTGGAGGGGCGTTACTGGATCGTGGATCCCATCTTTTCCGAAAGGGCCCTGCTGCCCAAACGGAAAACGCCCCCGGGGATGAGCCTGGAAGACCTGCGCTCTCTGAGTCCCGATCTCCGCATCATCATCACCCATAACCATTACGATCATCTGGACGCCGACAGCGTGGAGAAACTGCCCCGCACCGCCCGGGTCTATGTCCCGCTGGGGCTGGGGGATACCGTTCGAAAGATGAACAAGCCCCATACTGTGGAGATGGACTGGTGGCAGACCCTGGACGCGGGGGGGGGACAGAAGCTGGTCTGTCTGCCCGCTCAGCACTGGTCTCGCCGTGTAACCCAGGGGGTCAACCGGTCTCTCTGGGCCAGTTATCTGCTGATCTCCGGGAAGAGAAAGATATACATCGGCGGGGACAGCGGATACTTCGCCGGTTACCGGGAGATCGGCAGGCGATTCCCGGGAATAGATTATGCTCTTCTGCCCATCACCGCGTACCACCCCCGCTGGTTCATGCATTATGCCCACATGGATGTGCGGGAATCCCTCGACGCCTTCGGGGAGCTTAAGGCGCGCTTTTTTATCCCCACCCAGTGGGGGACCTTCCCCCTGGGCGACGAACCCGTAGGCTACGGGGCGCTGGATCTGATGATGACGGTACACAAGCGGGGCCTGGATCCCTCGCGATTCCTCATCATGGGGATCGGTGAGGTTCTGCCGCTGGGAAGCGTAGGGCGTGCAGGAAAATGAACCGGCTTTACTCATGCCGGGAGTCCGTTTCGGATGACCGGGTATATCCTGGACATTAAAATTGTAGTTGCTTTTTCCCTGTGCGAACCGGCTCGTGTGAATAAACAATTAATGCGGGGGCATGTCCCCCGGAAGAAGGAATTGCTGAATGAAAACCTATGCGGACTGCATACCCTGTTTTTTCAAGCAGGCACAGGAGGCCTCTCGGCATGCCGGTCTCGGTGAGGAGAAGAAGAATCGGGTCTTTCGGGAGCTCGCAAGGGCTCTGGAGGAATTCGACAA
This sequence comes from uncultured Spirochaetia bacterium, assembly GCA_937967705.1. Lineage (GTDB taxonomy): Bacteria > Spirochaetota > UBA4802 > UBA4802 > JAGODF01 > CALCJG01. Next base: position 1,527 of record CALCJG010000304.1, on the reverse strand, counting down.
TTCCACCCCTCCCCCGGTCATGGGCAAGCGTATACATGAGATGGTGAAGAGGATATCCGGGAAGAAAGATCCTTACCGTGATGTGAAGCGGCGGAGCAACGAATCGGTTCTGGAAATACTTCCTCATCTGCAGAAGAAGGTGGCAAGGAGCCGGGACAGGCTTGCCCTGGCAACGGAACTGGCCATCGCGGGGAACATCATCGACTACGGCGCCCAGATTTCCGTCGAACTGGAGAAGGATGTCCGTGACATCCTGGAGCGGGAACGAGGCCTGACGGCTGGAGAAGGAACGAGGCTCTTTCATATAAAACGCTTTCTGGACGGGCTGAGCAGGGCCCGGAACATTCTCTATCTTGCGGATAACGCCGGTGAGATCGTATTCGACAGGATACTGATCGACGAGATACTGCGGCATGACGGCGACAAGGAAATAACCCTGGCCGTGCGGGAGAGACCCATCATCAACGACGTGGTAAAGGCCGATGTCCGCCAGGCCGGACTGGATCCCAGGGTAAGGGTAATCTCCAGCGGTTCCGACGCACCCGGAACGGCCCTGGCCCTCTGTAACGCTCGGTTTATGGAACTCTTTAATTCGGCGGACATGGTCATTAGCAAGGGGCAGGGCAACTTTGAATGTCTTTCCGATGTTTCCCGTGAGGTTTTCTTTCTCTTCATGACCAAGTGCATGGTGGTTGCCCGGCATATGAAATGCCCCAAGGGGGAGATCGTCCTGATCCGCAAGGGGACAACGCGATGAGCCGTCTGCCTGAGTCATCCGTGGAAAGGCTGGTGTGCGATCTCCAGATGCCTGCACGCTATGTGGGGTGCGAGAGGAATGCCTTGATGAAACCCGATGCAGTCTGGAGGATGGCCATCAGCTACCCGGACCTCTACGAGGTCGGAATGTCGAACAACGGTATACGCATTCTCTACGATATCGTAAATGCCCTTGAAGGATATGCCTGTGAAAGGGTATTTGCCGTGCCGCCGGATTTCGAGGAGAAGGTCCGCCGGCTTGACCTGCCGCTTTACACCCTGGAAAGCTACACGCCGCTGGCTGAACTGGAGATGATCGGTTTCAATATCTCCCATGAGCTCCTCTGCACCAACGTCCTTCAGATTCTGGATCTGGGGCGGGTGCCTCTCCTTGCCAGGGAACGCGGGGAGAACCATCCTCTGATCATCGCCGGGGGCGAGGCCGTTTCCAATCCGCTTCCGCTCTCGGCGTTTATGGATGCCTTTTTCCTCGGGGACGGTGAGGAGGGGATTGTGGACCTGGTGCAAACCCTGCGGTCCGGCAGGGAAAAAGGGCTGAACAGGAGAGATCTGCTGGATTCCCTGAAAGCCCTGGAAGGGGTATACCTCCCTCCAAGAAAAATAGAGGGGGATTTTTCGGGCGGTGATGTGTCCCGGGCAGGAAACCGGGTACGCAAAAGGGTTTTCCGGGGTTTGCGTCCTGTCAACCCCGCTGGACCCATCGTCCCCAATATTCGCATTGCCCAGGACCGCGCTGTTGTGGAGATTACC
>CALCJG010000303.1 GCA_937967705.1 uncultured Spirochaetia bacterium | reverse complement strand
TGCAATCGGCTGTAAAAAACCCCAGCATTGATCCCGACAAAGGGATAGAGCCATCCGCTCAGGGGATAGTACAACACCGGCCCCAGTCCGCCAGCGTAGAAAAGAAGGCGGGATTCGGGACTTTCTTTCATTACGAAGGAGGAGAAGCGCAGATCCCCTTCGAAGAAGAAGGTCCGCCAGCCCAGGAAGGAGCCCATCAGCTGGCTGTCGGGGTAATACTGCACAAGGGCCCCATAGCCGTATCCGCTATTGAAGTTGGCGCCGTAATATCCCCGTGGCATAATATAACCAGCGCTGACCCCCGCCGATACATCGCCCCCGTCAAAGGCAAAACTTTCGGCACGGCCTCTCCCGGGCAGGAACAGGAGAAGCCCCAGGAGGACCAGAGATATCCCCCGTACACTCATCGTGACAACCTCTTATACTGCAAATCCGCGTCCGCGTAAAGGGAGGAATCGGAATAACTGCTTCTGATCCGGGCGAAATCCTTCTTCGCAAGATCGGACCTTTTAAGATGTACGTAATTGAGCCCCCGGATATAATAGGCATGGGGAAGAAGGTCCCCCTCCCGGCAGGTCGTGATATAGCGCGTCAAAAACTCATTGGATCTTTTCAGCTCCAGCAGACAGTGATTGGCCAGACCTGCCTGGAAAAGGGCATTGATTCGGAGCGAGGAAATCCGGCTGTTGGCTGATAAAGACATAAAAATATCCGCAGCATCGCGGAAGGCGCAGAGGTGGAGATAGGAAAGCCCCGCCAGGTATTCCAGCCGGTCCTTCCTCTCCTGCAGGAGGGCCCTGTTTTTCCGGAAGGCCTTGATGACATTCTCATGATGACCCCGGGCGTATTCCGCCGACATGTAATCGGCTACGATCTTCTCCTCAAGGACCGGGCTTCCCTTACCCCCGCCATCCTCCTCCCAGAGAAGCTCCTCCGAAGGGGAATCGCCCTTGACGGCTATGGTGTGATTGATGCTGTTGATGCGGTTATTATCCCTGAAGATCTTTTTCAATCCGTCGATGAAACCTCTTTTTCGGGAAGGTGCCGAAGATTCCTTTTTCCAGCGGATAACCTCTTCATAAGAGATTTCGGCATTTTCATCAATGATCAGCGTGGTAGAACTATCGAGGGATACCTCCACAAAGGAACTGCGGTAGGTCTGTATGCGGTGATTTTTGAGGATCTTCATGCCTACCGACACGGGATAGACCGCCTTGGAATGAGAAGAACGAATACGAACTTTACCCACAAAAAACTTCACCATCGGAGTGCAAATCTCTTCCCCCCGCGGAAGGGCAGGTGCCGCCGGACGGACTGAAAAGACCGTGATGAGCGCCATAGCCAGCTTAAGATAATCTCCCCTTGGCATAAAATCAATATCCCCTTCCCGACTTCCCCCATTCACCCCCCGGCAGGGATGCACGCTTATGATAATACCGAACCGACGGTTTATTTTACAATGAAAAAAAGGAGTTCCCCGACTTCCCAGGAAAAATTTCCTTTAACTGGTAAAAACTTTCACTCAACACCCTGCAGGCATGCATAACAGGAGCCTCAGATGAATCATGCCATGCCAGGAACAATATACAGAATACCTCATATTTCTCCTAACCAAAAAAGCCTACCCGTGTTTTTTTGCAATTATTTATTCTCTTTTTCTTAAGGAAAAGCACCTCCCCGGGCATTGAGTTGATATAATAGTAGTGGGTAAATTGTATCTTCCGGAGAAGGTTAATACCTTAAATATTAAGGTCATTTATGCCGATAGATTATACAGGAGAACCCCGATGCCGGATAAGTATCATTCGTATAAAATCGTTCTGATCGCCATCCTTTCCACTTGCCTGACCCTGACGTCCCTGGAAGCCCAGAAGAAAGAAACAGAGGACAATTACAAAAAGGCGGTCAAATACTTCTTTCAGAGCAAGTTCGAAATGGCGGAACTGCTCTTTCAGGAAGAGTTGAAGAAAAACCCCGAAAACGGGATGGCCTATTCCTATCTCGGTGACATCTACCTGCGAAAAAAGAGATATGACGGCGCCCTGAATCTCTATAAAAAGGCCGTGGATCTCAATCCCGGCAGCGCAGAGGATTACTTCCGCATAGGGCAGGTCTATTATCTCAAGGGCATGGGACCGGCAGCCCTGGAAAACTTTAAAAAATCTCTTGAAATGAATAAAAACCTGAAGTATGCCTATTACCATATGGGCCTTACATACCTGATGATACTCAGGGACAAGCAGAATACCATTCTGAGCTGGGAAGACTACCTGAGGGCCGCCCCGGAGGATCCCCAGTACGACAAAATCCGAAGGGCCATCGAACTCCTGAAGGATCCCAATTTTCAACTCCCCCCCCTGGGAAGCGATGTTCCCATCGAGGAGGCCCTGCATCTCGGCGGAATGGTGTTGAAGGATCAGGTGAGGAAGGCCGAGGAAAAGAAGGCGGGGCATGCGGAAAAAAAGACCAAGGACAAGATCGAAGACATCTACCGGGATGACGATCTTTAAAGGAGGATCGGATGGCCGCTTACAATGAAAACAATTATCTGAAGATCGCAGGAATCGGCGCGCTGGCCCTCCTCATCCTCTTCGGGGGATATTTTCTGATATGTCATAAAAGCGATTCCATCGACGTGGTCGACAAGCGCCTCAAGCAGATAGAGCTCTATGAAAAACTCCTGGAGAATACCCCCAACGATTCCGGGATAATGGTCAAGCTCGGCAATCTCTACAAGGCGATGGGGGAGATCGACAAGGCCATCGATTATTACGAGAAGGCTCTCAAGGCCGATCCCAGCAACTACGAAGCCCTGACAGAGCTGGGTCACGCCTATGCCGTGAAAGGGGATTTCGAAAAGGCCATCGAGGTTTTCAGCCGCGCCAAAAAGATCAACCCCAAGCTGCCCCGGGCCTATAACCGCCTAGGCAATGTTTATGACGGCCAGGACAAGGCCATGAAGGCGCTGAATGAATACATGGCGGCAAAAAAGGTGGCTCCCAAGGATCAGGAAAGCTACCGCAACATAGCCAATCAACGCCTGAAAAAGGGAGATTCCGCCGGCGCCATGAAGTCCATTGAGGAAGGCATCAAGGCCAATCCCGGTGATGCCGAAGGCTACTACAATCTAGGCATGCTGAATCTGAAAACCGGGAACTACCAGAAAGCCAAAGCGGCCTTCGACAAGGCCGTATCCATCAATCCCACCAAGGCCCGCTATCATCGAGGACAGGGAGATTCCAATGTCCTTCTGGGTAAACACGAGGCGGCCAAGGCCTCCTACCGAAAGGCCCTCGACGTGGACCCGACCGACGCGCCCTCCGCCGAAAAGCTGGGTGATATTCACACGGGAGAAGGCGACTACGAGAACGCTGTAAAGTATTACCGTCAAGCCCTGGCTTACAACAGCCGGGATAAAAATTTACGCAAAAAATACGCCCGGGCCCTTGCGATGCTAAAAAAGAAGAACGAACAGATCGCCAAAGGGAACGGCAGCCCCGGAAAGGGGGATGGCAAGGGAGATGGCATCGGCGCCCCCGATCTGGCGGGTGACAGGCTCCCGGGAGCGGGGAAAGGGGGACGCGCCGGGGATGACCTGAGCGATCCTGGGATTTCCCGCCCCAACCCCAGCGACAAGAACAAGGACAAAGCGGACCCCGATGCCCGCCAGTGGCGTGAGATGGGAGACAAGTACAGGGCCAAACAGGCCTACAGCGAGGCCCTCAAAGCCTACCAGAAGGCTACGGACATTGATAAAACCGACGATCACTCCCACTACTGGAAAGGGCGTATCTATTACCATAACAAGATGGACGAGGAAGCCAAGAAATCCTTCAACGAGGCCGTAATGGCCAACCCCAAGAATGCCGACGCCCATTACCGCCTCGGACTGATCTACTATCAGCAGAAAAAATACGATTCCGCCCTGAAGTCATTCAACAAGGCCGTAAACGCGCAGCCCCATTTTCCCAAGGCGCTCTACTCCCGGGGATTGACCTCCTACAAGCTCAATGACAAAGCCAGGGCCATCGACGATCTGAAGAAATCGGTTCAACAGGATCCTTCCCTGGACCGGGCCTATTTCACCCTGGGGGAACTGTATCTTAAGAATAAAAATTACAACGAGGCCCTCAACTATTTTACGAAGGACCTGAAGTACCGCCCCAAAAACCCGGACACCCTCTTCAAGATAGGGGAGACCTATCATGAGATGAAATCCTACAGCAACGCAATACAGTATTACACCAAAACCATCGGGTCCGACCCCCGCCATTACCAGGCCACCTTCAACCTGGGCCTCATCCATTCCCAGAGAAAAAACCACTCGGAAGCGATGGCCCTTTTCAAAAAGGCGCTGGACATCAAAGCGGACGACTACGCATCCTATTACGAGATGGGGAAGGTGAGCGAAGCGATGGGAAACGACAATGCCGCCATAGAAAACTATTCCAAAGCCATATCGAGAAATCCGTCGTATACCCGGGCCTACATCAATCTGGGCAGCATCTATTCCAAAAACAAGCTCTACGACAAGGCCGTGGAGACTTACAGGAGCGCCACGTCCAATGACCCTAAATCCTTTGACGCCCATTTTAACCTGGCCAACGCCTACCGCGAATCCAGGCTTTTTGACGACGCCATAGAGGAATACAAACTGGCCCTGAACATCTCCCCCCTTAATTCCCGGGCCCATTTTTTTCTGGGCATGGCATACCGGGATAAGGGAAGCTACCAGGATGCCATCAACTCCTTCGACCGGGCTCTGGGGATCAACCACAAGCTGTCTGCGGCCCACGAGGAAATGGGGATGATCTATTACCGCAAGGTCAAGGACAAGCAGAAGGCCATCTACCATTTTGAGAAGCTGCTGAGTATCAACCCCCGGCATCCCGATGCCGACAAGATACAGGACATCATCAATCTGCTGAAAAAAGAATAATTCGGCACGGATTTCAAAGCCATCCGCAGGAGATAAGCGACGACATGAAAAACATCCTGAAGCCCATCGCCCTGATCCTTTTATTTTCACTCTGCTGGTCCTGCAGGGTGATACAGGTCGATGCGGAAAAAATGAAGACCGATTACACTACCGAGGGTTTCCTCGACGCCAATTACTTCCAGGTTATAATAAAATCCTCGCCCGACAGAAATGCAAAAGGGCTCGTGGCCAAAAGGGACAGCGCCGTCAGGAAAGCGAAGGAGAGGATAAACACTCATACTCTCGGCATGCTTGCAGAGTACTACATCGTAAGCAGAATTAAAGAGATGGGGATCAAGGATCGGAAAGAGATCCTGAACATGGACGGCGTTTACGCAACCCTGGCCGAAGAGTTGAATCCGTATCTGCGCTACGGGTCAACCGCTTATGAATATTACGAGGAGGACTGTTCCGCAGTCATCGTATACCGTATATTCAAACCGGGTCTACAGAAAGATATCGAATCCATAAAAGTGGACATGCTTCTGAAGGGAATGGAAATCATTCCTAAAAAGTAAATATTCCAATACCAAGAGGTGGATGATGAACCTTTTTCACAACAAAAGATATGGAATTGCACTGCTCCCAACCATCTTCGTCATGGGGATTTTCCTTCTCGTATTTTCCTGCACGAAACAGACCAAGGATGATTCCACGGCAAAACCTGTCGGAGGAAACGGGGAAGCCGGGCTGTCGGAAGAATACAAAAAAGAGGGTTTCCTCACTCCCGATCTGTACAGGATCGTCATCGTTACGCCGAAGGAGGAAAAGGCGGATATGGTCACCATGGAGGAAAAGGCCCGGACGAGAGCCCTCATGTCCCTCAGGGGATACCTGACCTCACGGAGCAAGAGCCTGACCCCCAACATGAACGCCCAGATGCTTCTTCTCATAAAGGAGAACGGTTCCTTTGCCAAGGCGGGGGACAAGCATCCGACGAGAAACGTCTATCTCTTTGAAATCAAAAAGAAGGGGTTAAAAACCTACATGGACAATCTCTGATATCCCGCTACCTGTTGTAGATATGGTATGCAACGTTGCGAAAGATGAAGAGATCCAGGTTTTCCCGGTGATCACAGTAGATGCTGCTGAACATGACCCCAATGCCGTAATTCTTCTTATCCAGCTCATCAAGCCTGACCACCATAGCCAGCGCTTCCACTTCCGAGAGGTTCGTATCAATGGCTGAGAGGTCAATGATGACTTTTATAATGCTGGAGACATGGACAGGGTCCTTGGATTTGAAATAGAATCCTCCCCTGCTGATATTGACAACAGTTCCCACATAGTCCATCTCCTCGGCTTCATTGGATTCGGAATCGATCAGCCGCTCAACGACTTTAACGGGGATTTCGATGTCAAACCGGAAGAAGAGACGCTTATCCCTGTCGGATTTATTGCCGTAATGGTCCAGCATCCAGCGGTCGAAGCGTTCTTCGAACCAGAGGAGCATGACATCCTCCATGGTTAGGGCGGGATTCCTGCTCTTCTCCTCTGCGAAGATACCCTCCATTTCCTTTCGGATGTCTGCAGACAGGTCATTGTAATTGATATGTCGTATCATCCCCATTCCCCCCTTTTACTCCCTGAATAATCCCTTTTTTAGGGGAAAAAATCAATTACTTTCTGGAATTATTTCGATAAATATAATAGAGTTGTCAAACGGGACGGCGGAGTCTATGGATATGCTTCGAATACCTGTTTTCCAATGAACCCTTTCGTGACTGTGACTCCAGCATACAAGGAATATCGTATCAGGATAAAAGATATGAAGTCTATCTATAAAACCCTCTTATTTACATGCCTCTTTATCCATCTGCTTCTGCACGCCCCATTACTCCTCGCAGGGACCGATGAGGTCGTCTTCCTTGCCTCACAGCCGGAAGCGGTTCGCACCTTCCTGGAGGAGGAAACGGACATCCGGGATCTGAAGAATATCAAAGCCCTGTTGATGCGCATTGATGACACCTACGGCAATCTGCTGGGGCGCCTTAAAAAGGGGGATAAGATAGTCATCCATGTGGATCCGGCCCACGGAATGCTGAAAAACGGCCGATGGCGGGGACCCCTGGGGGGGCGATACAGCTGCACCGGAAAACCCGAGGAGTATTATTCCCTCCTGATGGTACGTGACCTTTACAAGCTTCTTTCCGTCAACCGGCACATCAGCATCAGCTCCACGGATGACCACATGGCCTGCATGAAGGGGGAATCGGATTCCTATTACGACATCACCTTCGCGGATTCCATAAAGCTCGCCTTCAAAAACAGGGCCCTCTTCATCATCAGCGAACATCTCAACAACGTATCGCTGGATAAAAAAGCCGGGGGCCTGATAAACACCCGGGGCATTCATGTGACCCGGGACAGAAGAGGCAGGAAATACCTTTCCCTCATCAAGGGGGAACTGAGGGGTTTCCTGACCCTTTACAACAAGCTGGATACGACCGGTTTTTCACGCTACTATGCCTATGATCTGAAAAGAAGGCTCATGAGCATAGGCATGAAACCCAATTTCTGGCAGCGGGGAACCGTAGCGGACGACCGGTTCGTCTGCTTTATTGATTTTCCCATCTCCATAATCTATGAAACGGGTTTTATATCGAATCCCCGCGATGAGGCCCTGGTGACAGACCCCGAGATGAGGAAAAAAATCGTCGAAGCCCAGTATCAGTCGCTGCTGGAAAGCGTCCGGGAAATTTTCTCTGTTGATATATCCGGACCGGAACCGCTCCCTGTTAAAAACAACCGCAGATACAGCATGTCCCTCTTTAAGCTTTCACGCATGGCCATCTATTACCTGGAAGACGGAGATGTCAAAAAAGGAGCGGCGATCATCAACAAAATGAAGGATCTCTACGGGCAAACCCGGTACCGGAGTTTTATTGACCATTACATCAGGATCAAAAACCGGGCTCTAAAGGCGGAGAGGTTTTACCAGACCGCACAGAAATACAGGAGCCGTAAAAAGATGACCTTGGCCCGTGCTTATTACCTTAAGGCGATCAGACTCACACGCACCAAGGATTATTTCGACGGACAGTGTCTGAAATACAAACAGGAATACCAGGAACTCTTCGGATCTCCCAGAAAAGACAAACCCTCAAGGGAGGTCGCAGCAGCCGAGAAGCCGTCCAGAGCCAGAAACATTTCGAAGCGGGACATACTCTATCGTCCCATCCCGGCACCCATGAGCCGGACTTTCATCCTTCCCATAGAATGGGGGCAGGATCTGGAAGAGGCCGTCAAGAAGGCCATGAATCCTGACGAGAAGGACATGGAACGAATCATGACAGCCCTGAAAAACGCCTCAATTACATACAAAAGGAAGGAAACACGCTGGGTAAAGAGAAAGGGAAGCCGGAAATTGAAAAAGGTGGTTTCCTGGAAACAGGAAAAAAGGAAGATTTCCTTTACCAGCGGGATTTATCTCGTGAGATTTACCAGCGATCTGACGATCCAGAGGGCCGAGAGGGTGACCAGGGTTCAGTTGAACGATCGAAAATACCAGAACGAACAGTACCTTAACAACTCCTTCTTTGCCCGTCATGAACGGGAGAAAAAGATTTAATCCCGCCCGGAACCAGGGACGGCCCTATAATTTTTTCGGTGACTATCTATGGGAAAAATATCAGTGCCGGGTTTTAAAACTCCCAGTGAGCGCGGGCCTTACCTGCCCCAACCGCGATGGAACCCTCAGCGATTCAGGCTGTCTCTTCTGCAGCGACGAGGGATCAGCCTCCCCCACCTGCGCTTCGGCCCGTGATATCCTGACCCAGATGCAGAGCGCCAGGGACAGCTTCCGGAGATCCTCCGCTGAAACCAGGTACATCGCCTATTTCCAGGCATTCACGAACACCTATGCACCTGCATCGAGACTCAAAGAGCTGTATGATCTCGCCGTGACCTTTCCCGACATCATCGGCATGATGATAGGCACCAGGCCTGACTGCCTCCCCGACGATGTCCTGGATCTGATCGCTTCCTATGCCGGGGAGAACTTCGAATTATGGCTGGAAGTGGGCGTTCAGACAGTACATGACCGGAGCCTGGCCCTGCTCAACAGCCTCCCCGAGATCGCCCAGGCCGATGCCTCCGACGCCTTGGCCGTAG
>CALCJG010000302.1 GCA_937967705.1 uncultured Spirochaetia bacterium | reverse complement strand
CGAACACTTTCTGGCGGGATTCGTTTCCGAGTAGGTGGCGGTAATCTTTTCGATCTGCTCGCGGTCCCGGACAATCACGAAATCCCATGTCTGTGTGTTGGCCCATGAGGGTGACCATCTTGCGGCTTCTAGAAGCTCTTTCAGCTCCTCATCGGTCACGTAATAGTCCGTAAATTTCCTGACGCTTCGTCTTTGAAGAATGGCTTGCTGAAGTTCCACAGACCCCCCTTGGACTGTCCTTATTTTTTTATAAATTTTGCTGTTTCAACAACTTTGAGAAAATCACCCTTGTATGTATCGTAGTTGGCTTTATTGACGGCAGTAAAAAGCAGGGCAAAGACTTTATTCCCTTTTTTGCTGAGGAAGAAATCCTGGTAAAGTTCAAGCTTCTGTATTGATGTCTTCACTTCGATGACGCGCCATTTATTGCCTCCCAGCTCCTTTTCTCCTTTGTCATTAAAGACAGCGGATTTATAGAGGGGTTCTTTGACCAGGGAATCCTTCAAGTCCTTTACGATCCTTTCATCCGTTTCTATAAGGGGAGTAAAATGCTCCGCCATGAGGCCGATGGCAACCTGTTCCTTGGATTGAGCCTTCTTCAGTTCCTTTACTTCGAATTCTTTGAGAAACTGAGGATTGGGAAGGGCTTTTACGGTCCATTTGTCGCTGGGCAGGGTAATCGTGCAGTCATATTTGCCGCAGGCAAAAAGGGAAAAAGATAGTCCGATCATAAGGGCAATGATGCATATTTTTTTCATTATTCATCTCCTGACGTATTAATACGCGTGATAGGGTAAGGATGCCATATTCTTCAATGCCATGATGCGTTTACTGGATATACAGAGGCGTGAAAAATGCACCTTACCAATATAAGAACTCAATAGTAAAAAAAAGGGTGATGAAGCCGTCAAGTGAAAAGCGCTTTTGCGGGTATCGGAGGGCTAAATCTTTTTAATATCAGGGACTTTGATGACCTGCAGGGCCTCGTTAAGGAATTTTTTCATGTATTTAAGCGCTTCGAAAACGGTATTGTTGGCAAAGGTCTTGTATGTCTCATAATCCGCATATTCCACGATTTCATCCCGGTTGATGATCATGGTTCCCCCGAATTCTGCATCAGAGATGAGGGTGGAAACGAAATTTTTGGCTCCCTTCAGAAATTCGCTGAGATCGTAAAGAAACACGCGTCCCTGTTTGACTCTCATCATCTGAAGTTGATTGGTATATTCGGAGGACTTGGTTTTGTCTATGTCCTCAATGGTCTGACAGAATATTTTAAACGAGCGGTTGCACTGGTCGAGTTTGCGATAGAGCGTGTCCCTTTCTCCGGAATTGGAGAAATCAAGCTTGGTATGCTGGTCTGAGATGACCCCCCATATCCGGTCTTCGAAATATTTCATGATCGAGGCGGCCTCGTTGATTTCCTGATCGTCCTTGTAGGTGGAGATGGTTTCAATGGAGATGTCCTTAAGCGTTTCCAGGTTTGATAAATCCATAGAATTCGCATCGGCCGTGCTGTTCGGGGCTTCAGAGGAAAGGGCTTTTTCCAGTTCGCTTATATCTTCCCCGGGAAACATCTCGTTAAGAGTGTTTCTCTGCTTGTCGATCTCCTTCTTGACCCGGATTCTCTGGTCTGTATTCGGGGTTGTTCTCAATACCCCTTCAAGCATGCGAATGGATTTTACGATTTGCCGGCCCTTTTCGAGTTTATCGTCCATAATATTCCATTGAGAAGAAAGTATTTGATATTTCTCTATTCCTTATCCCCTGAGCGGAGCCTAATAACTTTAAGGGGAATATGAGTCATCCGTCAAGCAAAAATAATCCAGAGGATTGTTATGGTCATGAAAGCGCCAGGTTGATGCTGTTTTACAAAAGTTGTCTGGGTTCAGGAGAATGGTTTGTAAAAAAAATGAAAGATTCTGCCGAAAAAGAACTGACCGGTCAGTATTTTTTATTGACGAAAGTATTCGCATGCCGTAATTTGTAAGCTGGTTGCTGTTTTTGGTGTGATAGTAAAGGATTCAAAAGCCGTTGAATGGGCATTGATCATTAATCATTTTTTGTGAAAACGTGTTTTGATAGGAAGTTGCGAAGTGTTGTTACTATTATATAAATACACCTTTTTCGCATAAAATGTTAGTATGAAATCCAATCCTATTGATATTTATGAATACATGTAAAATAAACATTGTTAACGGGATGATCTGGAGAATTGATTCCATATTTTTTTCTGACCAGTCGATTAATTCATTCAAAAAAGTTGACAATGGCCTGGGTTTGGATGTAAATTATACCTAGGGTCTATCTTAGGGTCAAGAAAAACCGTCCAGACGGTTTAATTCTAGTTATTTTGGGTTATATAGTCGAGAGTTTCAAAGTGTTGACTTTTTTTATCGGGAGACATTCTCGTAAGGTAAAGGGGGGCGTATGAAATCAAGGAGGATTGCATCAATAATTGGTATCATTGTGATGAGTGCCTTTCTCATGGCTTGTGCCAAACAGATGGATACTTCATTCCAGAAAACCAGAGAGGACCCCGATGTTAAACTGTTCCAGGTCCTGGACGAGACACCTGCCCTGAAATCCATGTTCGAAGGACTGGATTCCCGTGTTTTTAATCAAAAATTGAACGATCTGCTTAACGCCAATCCCGATCTTTCGGCGCAGATTTATCGTAAAATGGCCAATACCTTTTATGGAACCAATGCCGTATTCCCCCGTACGGTCAGGAACCTTTCAGACAGTTTTGTATCCTTTCATGATGTGTATACCCGTGATCCCAATTCCCTGGATTCAACCCTGACGGTTGTTGATGATGTCCTTTCACTGGATCCGGAAGTGATGAAGGAAGGGGTGGCTTCCATCCTCGCCGCTCTGGGGCATGCGAGCAACTGGCATGATTTAAACGATGACGGTAAAGTGGACCCCGGGGAACTTTTCTACTGGGTGGACAAGGATGGCAACGGCGAATGGGTGGACAGCGACGGAAATCAGCAGAGCGATGAGATGCTCCCTGTAAAATGGGACTTTTTCAGTCCTGAGCAGGAGTTCGGGGATATCGGCATGGACGGTATCGCCAATCTTATAAACAATGTGGATTTCGTATGGCACCTTTATAACAATGCGGACGATCTCAGCAAACCCTCCATTATGGTGCGGAAATTCCTCCAGACTTTTGTTGATAAAAACGAGGATATCGAAGAGCGGGTTCAGGATCTGATTGATTTTATTCGAGACCCTGATCCTGCCTATGCTGCTACTCCGGGCGACCCTGATCTGCCATATCATAATATTCGGGACGTGGAAACGGAAGTGGCCGACTGGATGGTCGCGGATCCCCATAAAGTGCTCATTACCGAATACCTCATAAACGATCTCTATCCCATGATCAAGGAACCGGTTCTGGAGGATGCGGTCGGCGAGAAAAACTTCATCAAACGGGGCAGGGAACTGCTAGATGAGCAGGCCCGAATCTTTTCCACAAAAAAACCGTCCCTCACGGGAACCGGAGATGAACTCCTGACCCAGTGGTTTCTAGGAGGGCTCAACAACGACTACCAGTTCTACAAAAAGCTGGAAGTCGTTCCCGATTACGGAGTGGGGGATTCCAGGACAGGGCAGATCTTCGATTTTTCCTATTCCAATGATCTTCTCTACTGGTTGAAAGAAACCGTTATGCCCAAATATAACGCTTCTTTGGATCTCACAGCAAGTGATACGGACACTAATAAGATCAAGAAAAACTGGGTCCAGAAAATTCTTTGGACCGGTTCGACTTATGATGGATATGGGGGAAGTACCTCTTTCCCAGGCCTTTTTTACGTCGATCCTGCTTATAAAGACTCATTCAGTGAAACCCATGGGTATGTGACCCGGATGGCGAAGTTTAACAGTGCAGACGGTAATACCAAACCTTTCAGAAAGTATACAGATGAGCTCCTGAATAAAACGACGGCCTTCAAAGAAGTCTCTCTCAATTATTCCGGCGAGAGCATGCTCGAAGCGATTATTACCAATCTCCAATTGCATCTTCTTGGGGAATTTTACTCTACGGACAAAGGCAAATGGGCGCTGACACCCAAGGATGGTGTGGATTACTTTGGTGATTCGAACCGGAACATTCAAAGTCTTTTGGGGAATGTCGTTGTTTCCCTTCGCAATGCGGTTTACCTTAATGAAGATGGTGTCAATCCTCCTGGAGGAACTAATCCCGACAAGAACTTGAGCATGCTGGCTCAGCTGACCTTTGTTACCGCTGCTGGCTATGGTCTCGTGGATAAGACTCATGCCCCCGGTGAACTCTCTCTGGAAAACTGTCTGATATCCATGGATTCCAAGCTGAAGGGGGCCGATACGGTAACACTGCCCATTGATTTTAAGTTCATCGTCTCTTTTACAATAGATTTTCAGATGAAGGCTTTTGGGAATGATACCATAGACCGTAAGAGCATTTATGAGAGCAGTTGGACACCTTATGCCACTCAGCGCAGTATGCCTTCCATGGAGCTTCTCCAGCCAGGAACCTTCCGTCATAGATGGGGCAGCAGCAACAAGGGGGATTGGCATGGAAAATTCTCCGCCAGCCAGGGGGATATCCGCGGTATTGCCCATCTTGAGGGGAATGAATGGAAAATTATCACCACAAACTGGACCTTGACCGAGGTGGCGTTGGCCTGCTGGGAGGGGTACGGACCCTTTACCTATAAGGGGAAGGCCCCCAACGGATCCAAATGCAAATATAGAAACAGTTGGTATAGTGACTGGTATCGGATGGGGACCGGGACGAAAAAGGGTCCTGGCTGCGGAACGAATGCCGGTGTTTCCGAATCCCGTTATCGTGTCTATGAGGCCATCTACAGGCCTGCTAAAGGTCAAATAGGATTTGAGGCTTCGGGCAGTGATGCTGATGTTCCGAAATACGGTTATATCCGGTTTAATGCAGACAACGGTTCTTATGCCGATGATGCATCCGTCAAAACATATGCCGATTCCCATGCGGATCACAAGGTGACCCTGGATTGTGCTACCCGGGAAGAGGCCATCCGGAAAAACTTCGAGTGGGTCCTCAATAAGAAGAAATATATGTATCTCATCCCGCTTCATATCAAGCAGGAAGTTTTGGGTAATACTATTGAGCTCTGGATGTATTCCTCCATTAACGCCAATGGTATTTTGGGCGTGACCAAGGCGAAACGCTGGGATAACAATTCAGCCAATAATGCCCGTTGGGGGAAAGAAACGGGAGTCAATATTACGAGTATCAACCCAGACGGCGATAAGGATGATGGTAATCTGGATTCTTTGGGTTGTATTCTTGATAGTACCAATACCTATCGCTTTAGAGGGGTTTCGTTTGAGAACAAGGATTACTGTATTGCCATGGATTTCCGCTATGAGATAGAAGGGTGGCTGAGCTGGATTATCTCAGGTGTAGTCAACCTGACCACTTCCTGCTGGAAGGCTCTAGGGGATTATCCCGTTCTGCCGCCAGTTGTGGGGAAGAACTTTGAGTGTTTTGGTCAAATAGCGGAATCCAAATACAGCTTTGCCGATCTTTCAAATCTGGGAGATGGGGCCAAGACTTCGAGCACATACCGTCCCTATGTAAAGTTCCAGAAATTCTATGATACCTATTTTCCTGGGAATAGTTTCAGCTCTTTGAAAGATAATGAGTTGCCCCCTATTCCCAAAGTCAATGGAGTAACCTATCCTCTTACCTACAATGATGACGGTAGTGTCAAAACTTGGGATGCTACAGCCTATGAAGGTGAGAGCAAGGGCAAGTTTGAGGATCTGATTGCTGTTCTGGCAGTGGCTCTCGGAACCATTCATGAAGACGGGGCTGTTTACAAGGACGCCGGGGGAACACAGCCTCTCAGCGGAGGGGATAACCTTGACGATCTGTATTTGTCGACGGGTATTGGCTATTACGCCCCTGACGGGTTCCGGGCCCGATTTGACGATTTTATCCTGATGATGTGCACACTCAACCAGGAGCAGGTCAATTCGAGTTATGCCAGCAACTGGAGGAATGTGAATTATGCCTATCCTGGCTATAATGCGGCATCCTTGATGAATATACTGATAGACCTGACGGGTCAGGGTAATAGAGCGGGTGTGCTGCCGACGGTTCTGCAGAGCCGCTATGCCAATATCAACGATACTACACCCATTAAGGAAAGCATTGAAAAGATGATACGGCAGACGGTACGTATGTATATGAATAACTTTGGTCTGACACAGGGTTACGCGGGAGTTCATGGCTCCCAGGGACCGGCGGACTGGCAGGATTTGCAGTCCTATTACAATCTGGATGGGGATGGCAACAAGATTGTGGGTTCTGACGGCTATTATGAGTTGAATCCTGCCCTGGATTGGAACATACCCATCAACCGGCTGAGATACTTCCTGGATGACCGTTCTCTCGATCAGTTGGAGAGGACCATTAATTTCGTGAAGGATCTGTCCAAGGATGCGCGGTTCGTTAGCTTCCTGAAGAGGAGTGTTCCGGCGGTTAACAACTACCTGGCGCTCAAGTACATAGATCAGGAGGTTGATGCGGGAAATCCCAAACCTGACTGGGCAACAGCACAGGCGAATGCGTTCCAGCTTGACCTTACGGATGCTGACATCGATGATCTTGTGGAATTCGTCAATGATTTCGATTTTCAGAAACTGTTTACCTTTATCAGGGAAAACAAGCTGAATGATATCGAGCGGTTCTACAATTTTAGTCTGGACGACTGGAATACAGACCCAGCTTATCTGCAGGACAATTTTGATGATCTCAATCATAAGCTGATTAAATATTTCAGCTTCAATGTGAAGGAGGGTTTGATCGATGGTATTTATAAGATCAAGAAGACGGCTCCTCAGGCCTCCCTCCCCACAGGATTTAAACCTGGAGAGGTGATTTATGGTCTGGGCAAATATGTAAAGACCGATGCCAGCGATCCTTATGCCTTTGAGGACAAGGGAACGTATTTTAAATATATTGATATCGCTACCTGGGTTAATGAGCAAAAGGTAAAAGATGATAGCGATGCTACAAAATATATCGAGGAAAGTTTTCCAGGATTGAACCGGTTCTTCAGCTTCCGTGAAGATCCCCGCTGGTTCGATACTTCCTATGATGCCAATTGCGAAGCTTATACGGACAACTGGTATCGGGGGGGATATCGAGGTAACAAGAAATACAGTTGTCCCAACATTTATAACGGACATAAGTATGATCTCCGGGTAGATAAAATCATGACGGAATACAATAAGGCAATTACTGATTTCGTTGCAGCGGATTTTAACTATGGTGCTTCAGCCGGGGTTGAAGATGTTATCTTGGGTTCAACCAGTTATTCTGTGACCTATAAAAGGCCTGTTGGTTTTATCAACACGCTCTTTGGATACAATGGCAGCAGCTATCAGGGAATCCAGATAGATAACGAGCTGAAGTATATAAAGGACAAGGGCCTCGACGGTGTTTACAAGACCGAGTTTGATATTTCCGATACTATTGCGGATGCCCTGGGTTTCGTGTCAACTGATTACGTGGATGTGGCCAACAAGACCGTAACAGCCCGCAAGCTGATCGAAAAAGCCGATACCTATGTCAAGGATAATCTCTTTGAATATGAGTACAACGATGCTGGCGATAAGGAGACCTACGAGTCCATAGAAGCCGCGGGCACGCATAAGCATAAACTGAACAACATCACCTGGATCATAGCCACTCTTCTCAATCCGGATGATCAGAATTATCAGACAAAAAGAATGTTTGATGCCTGGGTCAATTTTGTGGAAACCGCAAACATTGCTCCTAAAAAACTGAATTCCGTCAAAGAGGCTGTGGGTAATCTGCTCTGGGATAAAGAGAAGCCGGGATACACCTATCTCTTTACCAATACTCTGAAAAACCTCCCGGGATTGCTTGAGGAATTTCAGCGGAAACCAGAAAGCACTTTCGGCTATGAGGAACTGCTGCAGTTGGGTATGGTGGCCTTTGCTCCCGATGGCATCGGTACGTACCTCCTGGACAACATGGCCACAGACAGCCGGTATGATTCCTGGGATCTGGTGGAAGAGTTCAATTATCTGCTCAATCAGAACATCTTCCTGAATTACCAGGATGTGGATACTTTCTGGTGGCAATCTGGCAACCTCCTGGAAGACCTGGCCATTATCTTGGAAAACAGGACCAGCAAGGGGGATTACACGCCGCTGGATTATTATGGTGCAGTACGAGGACTCTTCCAGTAGTTGTTAGCATATTTACAGTAGAATAGTAAAAGGGCTGTTCTGATGAAAATCGGTTCAGCCTTTTTTTTTCGCAAGAAGGACGAGATGGGATTATGAGAGTTTTATGAAAAGTTATATCTGTTGTTAAATTGCACTTGAAAGGATGGATAGGATAATTATACTCTGTGTGTTTTTTCGAATGAACTTTTTATCGAGGTGATAAAGAGTATACTGAGATTGAGGCGTGATATGAGAGACCCCTCTCACGCGGTCATGGAGAATATAGAAAAAAAACATAATTCCTGCTATTTTTGCGGTGATGAAGGTTATATCTTTTCACGTTATGAATTGCACGACAGAGCAATACGGACCGAGGTGACCATTCAACAACAGCATGAGGGGTGGCCGGGAATACCTCATGGGGGCATTGGAATGACCTCAATGCTCGAATTGGCTCATATCTTGGACCCATCATCAATCGAATATCCTTTACAAACCAGTTTCAGATTTGGCGGGGAAAGCCTTAGTATTGGAGATAGCGTGGATATTGAAGTTGATCAACAGGGTCGAAAATACCAGGGGTCCATTATAAAAAAAACCGGTGGCCATCCATACTTGAAGGGATTGATCGATCCTAAATCACCTCCGGAAAACAGGGCAACGGAACAGGATATTATGAGAATCATCAAAGAGAGAGTAACAAACTCAAATTCTCTGGTGATGCCAAATTTTTCTAACCGTATTATTTATAACAGGGAGATTCAAAAAAAATATCAGTATAGAACATTTGAATTCAAAGAACTGCAGGATAAACGGATGTATATGCAGTATACCATGGACAATAACTCCAATGGTAAAGACAGCAGTGAATTGAATCGGCTGAACGATGATGAAGTCCATCCTGGTGCCCTCATAACTATCCTTGATGAGACATTGGGATGGGCCGGTTTTTTCAAATCCTGGCAGGGGGGAGTCACAACGAATCTTCATGCCTGTTTTTTGCGTTCAGTCATCCCCGGAGAGATAATTTTTGCCATTGGGATATGCGACAGACTTTATGGATCCTTCAGCAGAAAGATAGTACATTGCTCAGGCGGTATATTCGTAAAGAAAAAAGGATTGCCCGAGCTTGTGGCTTATGCTGAAGGAAAGTGGCTAACGAAACCGGAATATAAACAGAAGATGCTGCGTTATCTCAACGTTTAGTCTAGGTCCTTGTGCTGGCGTTTCCTTTCTTTTTTCCACTTGGCCTTGTCCGCTTTTGTCCAGCTTTCAACTACATGTTTAGCAAGGGTTGTCTCTTTTTCTTTCTGCGAGGGAGTTCGTTTCGGCTTAATTCTGACATGCTTGAGTTTAGAGTTGAGTTCTTCCGCTTCCTTCCGTGTGAGGTCCGATTCAGACGATAAAAATTCCTCAATAATCTGAGGATTTACCTTGCCCTCGACAATGGCGTCAATATATTGATTTACCCTCTTTTTGTTTACCAGTTCATCCCGAAAGTGGGATTCAAAGAAATTTCGTCCGGCCAACGAGGAGAGTAAGGAAGCTGTCAAAGCGCAAAGAGGAGCTGACGTTCCTCCCTCAAGGGCGACATGATAAAGGGCTTCTTGAGGGTTTTGGGCGTATTGGAAAACATGAAAAAGTGAGAAGGGTATGAGAGTTAATGGGTGGTTGATGGTGGAACGGGTAATCGGGGTTTTTAAGAGGCCATTGGCCCGGGTGTAGATGATTTCATCAGCCTGTTGCATGCTCTGGGCGCTGGAAATGGCTTCAAAGATATCGGCATATCTTTGCAGGGCTTCTAAAAAGTCGTCGGGATTGATCCGGTTCTGAAAGATCAGGTGCGAGGCTTTTTCGGAATGGAGCCTGAGCTTTTCGATGTGAGCAATGATCTCTGAGAAATACAGATCCTTTTTCGATGGAACCGATATCCTTTCTTGTAAAAGGGAGGAAATCAGTAACGAGCCTGTAAGATTGTAAGGATTATGTGAAAAAAAAGAACCGAGTTGAAGAAGAGTTCCAAAATTCTCTTCGGAGGGAAGGTCCATTGTCAGAAGTATTGGGAGTAATATGAGGGTAATCCTTCCGCAGGGATGGTCCCGAAGGGATCCGTCATTTCCGGCGCCAGGTTGTAACAATATACTCAGAAGGTGCTGTTCCCCAAATCCAGTATGTCGAAAAATCCCATAATTTCCCTGATTGTCCTCCATAGCATGGGTCACATACAGGGATATTGTATCTTGCAAGTTTTTGCGTCTAATGCCGGCTGCCAGCACTGCAAGAAGGGCTAACTGTGAAAGAGAGGAATATAACCCAGGTTTTTTCCATCGGTCTGCTTTGCCCTTGAGGGCCGGCAGAGGGTCGATGTAACGATCGATGCGTTTGAAGACTGCTTTAAGATGGCCTTTCCCCAGGCCATCCAGGGGAGTTCCCAGGGCATCTCCAATGACTAAACCCCATAGAATATCTTTAAAGTTTTCACTATTATTCATGAACATAGTCATTTCCCAATGCAGAATCTGGTGAAGACAGAATCCAGGATGTCATCAGGGCTGATCTCTCCTGTTATTTCCGCCAGCAGGTCCAGCAGATTCTGTATTTCGAAAGCCGTTATCTCCGGTGGGCTGTCCTCCGTTATCAGTTTGGAGACTGTATCCACATTGCTGAGGGCTTTCTCGAGGAGTGTGATGATCCGTATGTCGGATATGAAGGAGTTACGGAATTCTATAAGCTCTTTTTCCAGGATAGATGCAATCTCCTTTTCCAGATCTTCCAGTCCCTGACCGGTTTTAGCGGAAAAGGCTATAACCCTTTCACCCAGCCTTGTCCTGATGACGGTAGCATCCTGCTCAACTGCATCAATTTTATTTAAAAGATATATTACAGGTTTTTTCTGAATGAGTTTGATAACGGCTTCATCAGCCTGCTCCAATCCGGTTGTGGCATCGAGAACCATGATGATTATGGAAGCGGTTTCGATTTTCTGATGACTCATCTGTATGCCTTTTCGTTCTATTTCACAGCCGGTCTCGTTGATCCCTGCCGTATCGTAGAGGTTGACCATGAGACCTGAGAATTGAACCGTTTCCCGGATAACATCCCTTGTCGTTCCGGGAGTGTCGGATACGATGGCCCGTTCCGAATTGAGGATCAGGTTGAGTATGCTGGATTTTCCTGCGTTAGGTTTTCCCACGAGAGGGATATCCAGGCCGTGAGAAAGTTTTTCACTGATGCTGCATCTGCGAAGGATGTCTTGGAGATTATTTCGTACATGAGAAAGCCGTTCCATAGCCTGGTCTCTGGAAACAAATTCTACGGGATCATCGGCAAAATCAATGGAGCATTCAATATCAGCCCTGAGGGTGATGAGATCTGATCTGATGGACCCTATGATGCTTCTCAGAGATCCGTGCATCTGATGAAGGGCGGCCTCTATCTCCCATTCACTCCTGGCACGGACTATCTGATTGATCGCCTCGGCTTCAGTAAGATCCATCTTTCCGTTTATAAAGGCCCTGCGAGTGAATTCCCCGGGCTCCGCCATTCTGATGTCAAGGCGGTTTAAGAGCTTTAATACCTGATTGACTATGATGGGATTGCCATGACAGAAGATTTCTGCCATATCTTCACCTGTATAACTGGCAGGACTTTTATAATAAACGGATACAACATCATCGATTATCCTTTCACCGTCCATTATGGAGCCATAAGCGGCGTAGCGGGATTTTAACAAATCGGGACGATTGAAAATCAGGCTTAGGGCCCTGAGAGAATCGGGGCCGCTAATCCTGATGATGGCTATCGGAGAGACAATGGGGGGCGTCGATGGTGCACAGATGGTATCTTCGATCACGCTCTTTTATGACCTTTCAGAGGGTGAAATTTTTACCTTTCGATAAATGCCCTGGCCTTCGCTCTTAGTGACGACACGGGTGTCATTTTGCAGGGTCAGGTGAATCAAACGGCGCTCAAAGGGATTCATCGGCTCAAGCGTCCAGGGTTTGCCGGTCTTAATGACCTTCATGGCTATCTCTTTTGATATTTTTCTGAGAGCCCTTTCTCTTTTGGCTCGGTAGGATTCGATGTCCAGTATAATCTTTTTTTCACTTCCTGTCTGATGGTTGACGATCAGGTTGACAAGGAACTGAAGGGCCTCAAGCGTTTTACCCCTTTTACCTATGACCAGCCCAGAGTATTTGCTGTCCAGCTCAATGTATACCTTGCTTTCCCCTTCCTTGAGATCCTTTATTTTTCCGTCGATTTCCATTCTGCTCAGTATGTTCATGATAACTTCCCGGGTTGTTTCGCCTATGTCCAGGGTGTCTTCACTGTAGTAGACCCGAATTTTAGCCGGTCTGGATATCCCAAAACCGAAGATTCCGCTTTTGCCCTGGTCTACAATTTCAACTCTAATCCTGTCCATGTCTTTAATGCCGAGTTGGGACAGGGCTTTCTTTGTTGCCTCCTCTGACGTTTTGCCCTCTATTTCTAACACCTTCATTTTATTCCTCCTATGTATCATCAGAATAATAACAGAGCCGATGCTTTATGTAAATGATTATATCTGTTATAATAATTATCTGTTTCGGTATCTCTATTATATCAAGTCATGAGCCATTATCGATTACATGCTGCTATCGGAATATCTCTGTATTTTTACCTGTCCTGCTGGAAAAGACGGCAACTGGGCTGGTGACAGGACAGGTCGAAATCATCCTGCCGTTACCCTTGTGCGGGTTCCCCCGTTTTTGCCCTTTTGTTGATATACAGTTGATGCAGAATCTGGAGTATGTTCTGCATGATCCAGTAGATTATAAGACCAGACGGCATGTTCCAGAATATTACTATAAATATCAAAGGCATCAGTTTCATGAACATCTGCTGTTGGCTGGAGGAATCGGCTCCCGGCGTCATTTTCTGCTGTAGGAACGTGGTAGCAGTCATGAGAATGGGTAATATATTGATGTTAAAATCGCTTATCGTTAAAACCGTATCGGGCATGGAGAGATCCTTCATCCATAAAATGAAAGGTGCATGCCAGAGATCTATGGAGTTGTTCAGGGCGCTGTAAAGGGCGAAGAAAAACGGCATCTGCAGCAGCAGAGGCAGACAGCCGCTGGCCGGATTAACCTTTTCCTTTTTATAAAGTTCCATGATCTTCTTATTCATGATTTCCGGCTTATCCTTGTACTTCTCCCGGATTTCACTGATCTTGGGATTAAGCGCTTGCAGCTTTTTCATGGATTCCGTCGATTTCATCGTCAGCGGCAGAAGTACGATTTTCGTGATCAGTGAAAAGAGGACTAGGGACCAGCCGAAGTTTCCAAGGAGCAGGTTAATCTTCAGAAGGCTCCAGATAAGGAAATCCCGGATCGGTTCGATCCACCGGCTGATGTCCGCGGCAGGAATGAGGGTCTTTTCGACAAGGAGGAGTTTTTCTTTATCCTTTTCGCCGGCATAGATTTTTACGGTTTTGGTAAGTTCTTCTTTAGATTTAATGGCTTTGGAAGGAATCACGATTCCGCAACGGAAGCCTGAATGATTTTTGCTGTCGAAGATTATTTCACTGCCCGTAAATTTATCCGGTACAAGGATAAGAAGGAAGTAGCGGCTCATGATCCCTGCCCACTGAGCAGATCCGGGCTTTTTAGTTATATCCGTACTCTTGGAGAAGAGACCTCCTCCTTTGGAACCCTTGTCGAAATCTCCATCGAGAAAATAGACGCTGCTTAAATGATTGTAGGAATTGTTGAAATCAACATCGGGTCCTAGAAAGTCGGAAGGGGAAAGGATTATGTGATTGCTGGGTATCTGAACATCAGCTTTACCCATATTGATGAACTTGTAATCGAGCTGGAAGAAGGGTTTATCCTTCTGAAAGACAAAACGTTTCTCAATTCGAAGAGGATTCCCCTTCGTCAATTCAATCGTCGTAAAAAAAGTGATCTGATTATCTTTAATCTCATGATCCCATAAGGCTTCATCGAGCTGGCTGCCGTTTTGAAATTCTTCCTCTGAGAAATAGGGATTGAAGTTGAAAGACCCTTTGGCCTGAAAATTGTATTTGGTGATCGTATCCCTGTTTACAATGAGTTCGATATCCCTTCCCTTGTATTTATAGATAAAACTATCAATGGAAGCGCCTTTATTGGAGAAGCGGATCTTGTAAAGGTCTGTGGCATGGTGGATCTTTTTTTCTTCCTTTACCCGGGAATTATGAATAACAAGCTTTCCGGATGTCTGTTTTTGGGGTCCGCTGTCCTTAACCGCTGGTGCGGATTCTTTCTTTTCGTCCTGTGTTTTTTCTGTTATTGGGGTTTTATGTTTATCAACTACAGGTTGGGCGGGTTTGAAGACCAGATACCATCCTACCCATACGACCATAGAGAGTGCAATTGCCAGAATTACTTTTTTATCCATGTTTATACCCTAATCATTAAATTCTGATGAGATGATGATCAGCTAAAAAAACTGAAGTGAAAGGAAGAAGGTGTTACTATGAGGGATGATTGCAGAGAGTAGAAAAATCAGGGAACTGGGTCATATCCACCGCTCGAAAAGGGGTGGCACCGAATGAGTCTTCCCAATGCTAACAGAAGGCCTTTGAAAGGCCCGTATTTAGTAATTGCTTCAATGGCATAAGCTGAACACGTCGGATAATACCTGCAGGAAGGAGGTAAAACCGGCGAAATAACAAGCTTGTATATCCTGATTAAACCAGTTAAAAAGTGTATAATAATCGATTTAATAGCCATTCTGCATGATTCCTGCTTTTTCCAAAAGCTCTTTCATGATCCCCTTCACAGTCTCGTAGGTAAGCTTTTTAAAATCCTCATTGGGCTGGATGATAAAATAACATCCTCTTTTCATTTCCGATAGATATAAATCACAAATGGATCTTAAAATTCTTTTCGCTCTGTTTCTCTTAACCGCATTTCCGAATTTTCTTCCGATTGCCAGCCCAATTTTGAGATCTGAAGGTTCGTTTCGAGGGGGGGTCCCGGTCTTTAAATCATTTTTCAACTGGAGGCTGCCCCTCTTGAGAACAATAATGCGAACACCCGTTCCCGAAAATCTTCTCCCCTTGTTGTAAACCTCTTGAAATAATATCTTCCCTTTTAACGTAAACTTCCTTTTCACAAACTCCTTTTATTTGGGTAATCTTTTCTCATCGGATACAGTCAGCTTATATCTGCCCTTCCTTCTTCGTCTTTTTATGACTTCCCTGCCTTCGGGAGTGCTCATTCTTGCACGAAAACCGTGCTTTCTGTTTCTTTTGATCTTGCTTGGCTGGAATGTTCTTTTCATCTATGTCACCTCGTAATACATGATAATGGTTGATCTATCTTAACACCACCCTGGAAACCCTCTGGGGCTGATCCCATGGTATGGTGTAAACATCATATTCGGGGAAAACAATATTTTAATATAGACAAAAAACTATTTTTATAAAGTATTCTGATAGTATAAGTAAAGATGGTAATATAAAACTGGCCGTTCTATTGTCAATACAATTTTTTTCCTCTCCTTAAGAGGGGATCGTAATGGGCTGAACTGCGGGTAAAAATTTCCCTGTCAGGGATTACTTCGTAAAAGTATTGTTTCGGTCCGGTCCCACGGAGATGATGGATACCTTCAGATCCATGATCTCTTCCAGGTATTCGACATATTTCCTGGCGTTTTCCGGCAATTCGTTAAAGTTACGGCATCCGGTTATGTCCTCCTTCCAGCCCTCCCTTTCCTCGTATATGGGTTTGAGTCGATGGTGGAGCGCGGAAGGAAAGTAGTCAATTTTACGACCGTCAAGTTTATAGCCTACAGCGACCTTGATCCTGTCAAAACCCGAGAGCACATCCAGCTTTGTCAGGGCTATTGACGTTAGGCCGTTGATACGCTTGGCATGTCGCAGCAGCTCGGCGTCAAACCATCCACAGCGTCGGGGACGGCCGGTAGTAGCCCCGTACTCACCACCCCTGTCTCGGAGAATGGTTCCTCCTTCCGTTTTGTCCTCTGTCGGGAAGGGGCCTTCTCCAACCCGGGTAACGTAGGCTTTCGCAATCCCGGTTACGCTGTTGATGTGAGACCAGTTGAGGCCTGTGCCCATCAGCGCTCCCCCGATACTCGGATTGGATGATGTGACAAAGGGATAGGTCCCGTGATCGATATCCAGTAAATTACCCTGAGCTCCTTCCAGGAGAACTTTTTTACCCTCACTGAGGGCATTGTTGAGGTAAAAGGGCGTGTTGCACACCATATCCCTGACCCTGCTCCGGAAGGTTGTGAGTATATCCCTGATATCCTCAATCTGAAAGGAGGGTTTTTCGTAAACCTTTTCCATCTGCTGGTTTTTCATGGCTACCGCAGCGGTCAGACGTTCGGTCAGATAGGCGTCATCATAGAGATCGCCGACGCGAATCCCCACTCGGGCGCATTTATCTGAATAGGCAGGGCCTATCCCTCTTTTAGTAGTGCCGATTTTATCCGATCGGGAATCTTCCATAGCCTCATCCATAGCCTTGTGATAGGGCAGGATGAGATGTGCTGCGTCGGATATAATAAGGCTGCCGGCAACGTCATGTCCCTCCTTAATGAGGAAATCCATCTCCTCCGAAAGCTGTACTGGATCAATAACGACACCGTTGCCTATGACGCATTTCTTTCCCGGGTGCAGTATGCCCGATGGTATGAGATGGAATACATGTTTTACTCCGTTTACGACGACGGTATGTCCCGCATTTGCACCCCCCTGGTAACGGACGATGATGTCCGCCTCCCGTGAGTAATAATCAATCATTTTTGCTTTACCCTCGTCGCCCCACTGGGTTCCGATGACAACATTACATCCCATATCTGACTCCTTGCGTATTGATCGGTCTATAATAACCCCAATTATATTGTCAGCCTCTGTCAGTAAGAACAAAATAACAAGTTTTTTTCAGGACGGTCACTAATTAATCGCATCCTGATAGGAATGGGTAACGCTCTGGTAAAACGGTCTTTACATAAAAAGAGCTGACCTGAGTCAGCTGGCTTTTTATTAAAACCTCTGGCTAAGCCTCTCTCATCTTCGTTTGCCTTTAATATGGAGAATCTGCTTGTAAACCGGCATGATGAATCCGCTGTCTTCTTTCACTTTTGCGGCATCATATATCAGGAGTGTGACTTCATTGAAGAAGTAGTAGTTCTTGCGATATTTACTCAAATGAGAGGTCTTTACGTAGAGATTCTCATTGAGGGTATAGGTCTTTCCTGTGGAGGGGTTAATACCCTTTTTGATATCCCGGGGAAACCGGAGCCAGACCCAGCTTTTCTCCTTGCTGTCTTTTTCATTGGTGTATTCATAGCGAAAGTTTTCATTGACCATTTCCCTGGGCAGCTTGTTGAAATCCTTGGGTTCAATGGGGAAGGGGACAAAGCTCCTCATGAGAATTTTGTCTTTATCGGAGAGGGGTTTGAGAAAGCTTGACTTGTCCCTCTTCTCAACGGTGTAGGCGGCAATGACAATGATATAGAATTCCATCGTCTGATCGGTCATGTTCTTCAGCTCGAATTCTACATTGAGCACCTCCCCTCGGCCGTGCAGGTCGTAAACTCTACCGAAGGTGAGATTCTTGATCTCAAAGCGGTCATCCTTGATCATCTGGGGGGGGTAATTCTCCAGTATGGTGTTTAATTCGTTTTTTCCCGATTCTTTGGGTTTTTCGGCTTTATCCTCCGAGTAGAGGGTCAGGGGGAGCATCAGAATCATTAATAATGCCGCAATTTTGCCTTTCATAACATTTAATCTCCTGGAGATGATGATTCTCTTAATATATCGGTTTTATAGAAGGGAATATTGAGTCAAATTTGGTATTTGGACAGGATCCTGGATGAGGGATATTCCGGGAAATCAGGTACAGATAATTCACAATAACTCCCTATTGGGAAACAGGCTTCCTTTTATGGGTTTTTAGCATCGGAGCGGGGTTTCAGCCCCCACGACGATTTCCTCAGGAATGAAATTTTTTTCCCTGATGAGACATCTCCCGAAGCAGATCCGCCGGCTGAAACTTGCGGCCGAAACGTTCCTCCAGAGGGGCCATGCGCCGGAGGATTTCATCGGCCCCTACGGCATCAATGTAGCGGAAGGGACCTCCGGTAAAGGGCGGAAAGCCCAGTCCGAAAACAGCGCCGATGTCTCCGTCCCGGGGAGAAGAGATGATTCCCTCCTGCAGGCACTGGACCGCCTCGTTGATCATCATGAGGCTTACGCGGTTCTGTATCTCCTCCAGGGGGAAGGTTCGGCGCGGGG
>CALCJG010000301.1 GCA_937967705.1 uncultured Spirochaetia bacterium | reverse complement strand
CTTAGATTACGAAAGGTTGCTTAATCCTGTGTCCGGATAATCGGGGGAAGCCCATACAACGCGCGTTACTACGACCCGGAGATAGCGCGATTTGTGACGGCGGACAACCTGGTGGACAACGAGTCCGACACCCAGGGCTGGAACCGCTTCAGTTACGTAAAAGGCAACCCGGTGGTGTACAAGGACCCGACGGGGCATTTGGCTGATCCTTTCAGCTTGGTGTTGGGCGTCAATGCTGCTGCAGGGAAGTACGTATATGATAGTTTTAAGAATGGGAAGGGTGATAAAGCTGCTGTTGAGAAAGTGTCCAATAAATCGAAGGATTCAAAGATTAAAAACATCAATGGTCCGAGGTTGGACGTCTTCATTGTTATTGAGAAGAATGTTCCAGGAATAAGAGATGCTAAAGGCAAGTATATGGGTGTTGAGGGAACCCAGACGGGAGTACTCTCAGACAATGGAAAAGTATTAAAGCAGTACAAAGATGATGTCACCTGGAAAGGGAGAGGCTCTCCTTTCCCGACCCCCCCTGGCGGGCCATGGAAGGCGACCTATATTGAGGATCATGATAGATTTGGAGAGACCTTTAAGATCGAATCGACAAGAGAAGGAGATATTTTTTCTCATTTAGCAAAAAAGAGTGGTTTATATACATTAAAAGAAGGAGGTACCTTAAAATCGAATGGATGCTTTGTTATGGATAAGGAGAGTAAAGATGGACGAGAGTTTAATAAAGTTTTATTGGAAAAGCAAAAGGGCCTAACGGTGGTAGTTCATGTGAAAGATGAAAGATCTCCCAAGGAGATTGATGACAATCCTATAGACTATTCTAAGTTGAAAGAAAAGTTAAAATAGAATGAGGTTAATATGAAGAAGCTTATTATCGTGATAATCTTGCTCTTCAGCATGGTATCTTGTGAAAATGAAAAGATCATTAAAGCAAATCGAGGCAATGTTGATAAATGTGAGAAAGGGACGAAGATAAAAAGGCAGGGAATAGTGTTCATAAATAATCATCCTTGTTATGTAGATAATAGCAGGGAAGGAGTTGGTTTTGATTTAGATAAGAGAGGAGTAAAAAGAAAAAGAGGATTTATCCTTAAGGCTGCGGAAGTAAACTTTGCTTTTAACAAAGATAACCTAATAGTAGTAGATAAGATTTACAAGGGAGATTACTTTTCAGATAGTTTAATAAAGGATTACAAACATAAAGTTATAAGTAATCGTACTTATATCTCTCCCGATGGTAAAGATTGGGATTGGTTGAAGATGACACTTATTACCGACAAGCCGATAAAAGCCTTTGGGAAGCATATTGTGATTTTTCAAATAAGGTTAGAGTGCAAATGGTTTAAGGGTAATTATGGTATCATTGCTGATGCGGATGAATTAAACGAAAAGGAGATAATCCCTTAAATGATAAAGTGTACAGTGACGGTATTCACCTGACGGTTAAGAGAATAATACTATGCAGAAGTCAACAACAGCAACCCGACCCTAAAACCATCCGCCGAAGGCGGATACATATCGCCTAACTGTCTGAACCAAATCCTGCGAAGCAGGTTTGGTGAGTTTTAGGCGCCAGCCGCTCCGGCGACTGAGGAGGGCGCGGGGAGGTGAAGGAGGGGTTTTCGCCGAAAAACCCCTCCATCGAAAGAAGTTCCTCTCAGGAACAAGCCCCCCGCCCAGGGGAATAAACCCCGAACGGGACGGTGGAAAACGCCCTGATATCTTTTGAATTCTGTTTTATTAATTTGACAAAGGCATTTTATTTTTATATTTGTTAGTTATATCCCGGTATCATCAGGGAAAAAAACAGATATTGCGCTTAACCGGTGAGGAATTCCATGATACCAATAAAAGAACAATATATAGTTGATAAAAACGGCAATACAACAAATGTCATAATTCCAAAAAAAGACTATGACAGAATACTTGAGTATATTGAGGAGCTTGAGGATATTGCCGCATATGACAGGGCAAAAAAAGAAAAGGGCTCCAATGTCTCCTGGAGCCAGGTAAAAAGATAGCCATTGTATACAATCGAGTTCTCACCGACCGCACTCAGGGACTATAAAAAACTTCCTGAAAACGCGGTTGAGGGATTAAATCTGGCCATTGACAGTCTGGCCCTTAATCCGCGTCCGTCTGGATATAAAAAGCTTAAAGGAAGGGATGCATACAGAATTCGTATCGGTGATTACCGTATTATATATGAAATACATGATAAAATCCTGACAATAGTTATTTTCCGAATCCGTCACAGGAAGGATGTATACCGGGACATATAAAAATAACAGGTGGATATCCTTATATCAGTCAGGTATTACATTTCCTGGACGCAGTAAATTCAACGCCCCCTTTTCAGGGGATTTTTTATAGGGCTGAAGGGTACGGACAGAGAAATTCCTCTCCATGAGGAGGCGCTCTTTATTGATAATGCGCTCTAAGAGGAGAGCGGGATAAAATGCGGTAAATGATGCCTGCATTTGCCGATCAGTACGACGTTTCCTATATAGGCATAGGGAAGGGCGTTAGGAAAAAGATGCGACCCCATAGCAACCCGACCCTTAAACCATCCGCCGAAGGCGGATACAAACCGCCCAACTGCGACGCGCATGGAGGCGCTAGTGCAGCACCCGGGCAGGAGGCCCGTCTGGGTGCTGCACTGAGGCGAGCTCCGCGAAGCGGACAAGCCGAGTTTTGGGCGTTAGCCGCTCCGGCGACTGAGGAGGGCGCGGGGAGGTGAAGGAGGGGTTTTCGCCGAAAAACCCCTCCTTCGAAGGAAGTTCCTCCCCAGGAACAAGCCCCCCGCCCAGGGGAAGAGAGGTAAACACCTCGGGCGCACATCGTTTAGATCTTAATGTTGGGAGAGAAGAAACGCTTATGAAACCGATACCCCTTTACTGGGTGGACGCCTTTACCGACCGGCTCTTCGGGGGCAACCCGGCGGCGGTCTGCCCGTTGGAGCAGTGGCTCGATACTGAGCTCATGCAGAGTGTTGCCAGGGAGAACAATCTCTCCGAGACGGCCTTCTTCGTCCGGGAGGGGGACCTGTTCCACCTGCGCTGGTTTACGCCCCTCATCGAGATCGACCTGGCGGGGCATCCCACCCTGGCGGCGGCTCACGTGATCTTTCATCATCTGGGGTACCGGGGGGATGTCATCGCGTTCCGGTCCCGGAGCGGTCCCCTGTCGGCGGCGCGCCGGGGGGAGGTCATCACCCTGAACTTTCCCTCCCGGGAACCCCGGGCGGTGCCGGCGCCTCCTCTCCTGGCGGAGGGGCTGCGAAGGGAGCCGGCGGAGGTCTGGAAAGCCCGGGACTACCTGGCTCTCTTCGACACCGAGGAGGAGGTGCGCGGCCTCGACCCGGATTTTGCAGCCCTCTCGGGGCTCGACTGCCTGGGGATCATCGCCACGGCCCCGGGAGAGGATTGCGATTTCGTGTCGCGTTTCTTTGCCCCTGCCGCTGGGATACCGGAAGACCCTGTTACCGGTTCGGCTCATTCCACTCTCATCCCCTTCTGGGCCCGGAGGCTGGGCAAGGAGGATATGCACGCCCGGCAGATATCCCGGCGGGGAGGGGAGCTCTTCTGCCGCCACGGCGGGGATAGGGTGGATATCGGGGGTAAGGCGGTTACCTACCTGCAGGGGGAAATCCGCCTGGGGGGATCGTACTGAAAGCAACTCATCACCCCTTGCCCTTAGGCGGGATTATGAAAAGACGGATGACCCGTTTCCCGGCATTTGTGCCGAAGGAAACTAATCCAGCTCGAAGTGAAAGCTGATCTGGCACTCCCCGCTCTCCCTCATAAGACAGCCCTCGAAGTCCGGAAGCATGCGGTACTTCACTCCCAGCGTTTCGAACCATCCCTTGACTCTTAGGAGGACGCCGCACTGGTAGACCTCCGCCAGGCCGGCCTTGCTGACGCCCTCGTAGGCGAAGCATTCCCGGAAACCGCCCCGGAAGACGTTCTTCTCCGGGAACTCGTAATAGAGCTTCATGAAGTCCGGCTGTATCAGGCGGTAGGTGGTGTCGATGATCTCCTTCAACTCGTCGTAGGAGGTGACGGGTTTGTTCTCACGGCCCATCAGCTTGAGGATGCGATGAATCTCCACGGCCGCCATCGACCGGACCGCCGCCTGATTGATCCTGTTGGCCGCCTCCGGTCCGAACTCCCGCATGCAGTGATAGAACCACATGGCGTCGTGGGTGATCCAGTTTTTGGAAAAGAATTCCCGTACCTGCTTCTGATTCATGCTCTGTAGTAAATCCATGGCGATACCTCCCGTGTGCCGATTGGCACGGATTGGCCGTCTCTCATGGGGTCATTTGATCGCAGTAAGATAATATTGTCAAATACAAAAAGTAAGAAAAGTAAGAAATATTAAGTCTTGTGCTTGACAGGGGCCCGGGAAAGTGAGTAACTGTTTCGCAGAGGTGATTCGGGGATGAAAAAGCAGAACGACGGCGAAGATATGATCATCTATGGAACGGTCAAGGTGAGCGACAAGGGGCAGATCGCCATCCCCGTGGAGCTGCGCAACGATCTCGGCATCAAGCGGGGCGATCAGCTCCTCATCGTGCGGCGCAAAAGCAGTAAAAACTTCACGGTGATGACCATGGAGGAGATGATCACCCTCCTGAAAGACCGGGTCATCGATGATTTCATAAAGATGTAGTTCCACGTTCCCTCTCTCCTCCCGGCCGGGATGCCAATCCTGCAGAGGAGTAAAACCAATTAAGAAAAGATAACAAAGGGCATTCGCCTATTTACATTATTCCCCCTTCCATTGTTCAATGGGCGGATAGGGGCATTGGGCATGCCCCTGTCCCTGATGGGATATGCAGGAGTCCGTTTCCCGGGATTGCTTCTCCCCGGGTTTGGACCTTTCAGAAAAAGAAACAGAAACCGAAGCGGAATATCTGGCCGGGAATTAGACTGC
>CALCJG010000300.1 GCA_937967705.1 uncultured Spirochaetia bacterium | reverse complement strand
TTCGTCGTACTCCCGATAGAGCCCCTCCAGGTCCTCCTGTGTCAGTGGCGCACCCCTGCCAGCTCCCTCCCCCGAAACGTAATCGTCCCAGCCCTTGGGCATGTAGCTGTCGTCCAGCAGGCCCTCCAGTTCCGCCTCGGGCCAGTGTTTCATGATCTCATAGAATTCCCTGGCCAGGGGATAGGCCGCCAGTGGGTTTCCCGTCTCCAGATGCCGGAGCCTCTCCACGCCGTATTCCATCATCTCCCCCAGGGACCGGAAACGGCCGGTGTTGAGCTCCGCCCGCTGCAGGGCCTCCAGGGCCTCCCCGTACTCCGGGCCTTCTTTCAGAAGGCTGTTGTACCCTCCCGCCTCATTGACGATATGGAAGACGAAGCGGGCGGCGTAACCGATCTGCAGGGGAAAGGTGGAGAGGGCGTAATACTCGTTCAGCGTACACAGGATATCCTCCAGCTGATGGTGCACACGGATGAGGACCAGAAACCGCTCGATACGGAAATCCTCGAAGAGGTTGAAAAGGAACTTAAAGAGATCCGGCCGCTCCAGCTTGCTCATGTAATAGTTCAGATTGAAGCGGAAGGAGCCCGCCAGGATATGCCCCGCCTCGTGCATGGCCAGTCCCACAAAGACGGTCAGGTTGCGGTTCTCGATGAGCGGGTCCAGGGGATCCCGGAAATAGTTGATGTAGGGGGGCAGATAGATGGCCCTGCCGTCGGTGTGGGCCCCGCCCTCGGGGCTCTCCAGCACCGGAACGTTGCCCGCCAGGGGCAGAACGGCGCTCAGGGCATGGGGCATCGCCAGGGCCAGGCTCACCCGGTACCAGTAGTCCGGGAGGAGGGCCAGGTCCACCCGCTCCGGATCGCCGCGGAACACGGTGATGAGGCTGTCATGATAGAACTCCAGGTGCTCCGGCTCCACCTGCTCCAGCGAGAGGAAGAGGACGTCCTCCCGATCCAGACTCTCGGCCACGCTCATCACCTGAACGAACAGAGGTTCGCGGTCCGCAAACTTGTCCCGCAGGGGCTTCCAGACGGTGCGGCGAAGGGCGTCGAGCAGGGGATCAAAGACCTCCTTCACATCCCGGCCCCGCATGCGGAACTTGTTCCCGTAAACATCGTCTATCATTTCGCAGAAATATTTGTGATTCGGGTCGCAGAAGCGCGTCATCTTCATGCCGTAGCTGTTCTGCACCAGGCGGAGGGCGATGTATATGTACTCGAAGAACAGATAGCGTATCACCTCCAGTTCCAGGCGAAGGGAGGAACTGCGGTTCTTCATCCATTTAAAGAAATCCGCCCGGCGGCGCAGAAAGTTTCGTTCAACCTTCAGGCCGAGGAGCAGCTTCAGCACGATGCGGTAGAGTGAGCTCTGAAGGTCCTTGATCTCGATCTCCATCAGCACCGCCACGATGTTCTTGGTGAGGAACTTGAGTGTCGTCACGTCCTGCCCGTAAAATCCCCGGATGGAGGTAAAGGCCCCGGAGTTGAAGATGATAATCCCCTTCACGCACCGGGCGGGCTCCAGGCTGAAGACCACATCCCATACGAAGGTCTCCAGCTCGTCCCGGGGATGGCCGTAAAGGCGCAGGAACTCGCGGAAATCTCCGGTATTCTCCCGGGGAAGGGCATGGAAGAAGGGCCAGAGCCCCTGCAGCCTGCCGAAGAGGAAGGCGTTGCTCTCCCGGCCCCCAGAGCTCCGCTTCGGAGGGGGATACCGCAGCGAGAGGATTTTCAACAGGTCAGCGAAATATTCCGGATCGGGATGCTGATAGAAGAGTTCGAAGAGATTGAGAATAAAATCCCTCCATTTCTTCAGTTCATAGCTCAGATGGACGAAACGCAGAACCTCCCGTCGGCAGAGAAAATGGACGGCCTTCTCCGGGGCCTCGGCGCTCCGGCGTGAAAGGAGCCACCCTATGAGGCGCTGAAACACATCCCCGAAAAGGTCCCTGTCAAACAGATAGTATTGCCGGAGTTCCACGAAGGAGGCGGAAGAACAGAAAGTGAGATACTCGTGCAGGAGCGCCTGGTTCTGCTCTCCGATCTGGACGAAACCCTTCTCATATAGTTCGTAGGTCTCCCGGTCCACGGGGACCATGAAGAAAGAACGCTCTACCCGCCGGTAATCCTCCGCGGACATGCGTTCGGCAATATGGGCTATCGTCTCCGGGGCTATGCCTACAGCCACTCGCCGAAGGAGGAGATGGAGGGTCTTTTCGAAACGCCCCAGGGAGATCTTGAGACGCGATTTAATGAAAGAGACGCAGTCAGGAGAAAGGGCAAAGGCCTCAAACAGGGGTATCTGGTCAGGAAGAAAGAGCTCCGAGGCGGCGCTGTAGAAAATCTGCTTGTGGTCCCGGGCGTTTTTAAACAGGGAATCGATCCTTTTTCTGCTTTCCCGGGGGATCAGGGAGATGAAGTCCTTCGTCTCCATGGGTTCCTATTTTTTTCCGAGGAGGCTGTCCGTTATCATTTTCGTGTTGTAGCGGTTTACGTCCGCGAAGAGCCGCATGCTCCTGGCGACGATGTTGACGAGATCATAGACCGTATGATCCCTCAGCTTCTTGTTGCGGTATTGCCCATAACAGATCTGGTCGATGACGAGCCGGGTGGCATAAGACTGGGCCAGGTAGCGGTTGCAGCCCTTCTGCAGGAGGTAATGATAGTGCTTCAGCGCCGCCATCTCGATTCGCGCCGAGCTTTCGTGGAGGCTCAACAGCTCCAGGTCTTCCTCCTCGATGATATCCCCCAGCCCGATCTTGCTGATCAGGGGGGATTTCCCGGTGCGGGCCAGGGAGTGGAGGAGGTCTGCGAAACGGGAGAGGATCCGGGCGTACTCCAATTCCGAGAAAGCTGCCCGGGCCAGTTCGGGCAGCGCCTTGAGCCCCTCCCCGCCGCCTTTCCGGTAAATGCTTGCCGTATCGAAGGCCTGATAGACATAATCGTGTCGCCCGGAAACAGGCTTGCCGGTAAAGAAATCCCGCCACACCAGCTTTCCATTTTCGGGAACGCCCCGGGAAAACTGCCCCTGAGGGGATATGCCCCGCCATTCCAGATCAATATTAAACTCGGCGCTCTCCCGGGATTTTTCCCCCAGGTCCCGGCT
>CALCJG010000299.1 GCA_937967705.1 uncultured Spirochaetia bacterium | reverse complement strand
CTGAAGACCTTTTCCAGCTTCAACGTGAGCCCCGCCGTTTCGCCTGACGGCAGAAAGATCGCCTATCTCACCAACCGGGACATTTACTCCAGCATCAACATCATCACCCTGGATAAAAAGAAGAAAAAAAAGAAGGAGATACGCACTGTTCTCTGGGGCGACACTTCATCGAAATTCGAAGGGATGCATCTGCTCAGCAACTATCTCACCTGGAGCCGCGACGGAAAGCATATCGTCTTCGTGGCCCAGTCCCACGGCCGCGACGTGATCTTCCTCATCGATGCGGAGAAGGGACGGGTAAAAAGGGAGGTTCGTCTGCCTTTCCGGGCGTTGATGGATCCCTCCCTCTCTCCCGACTGCGATTCCCTGGTCTTCGTGGGACAGGACAACAGCAGCGCCGACATCTACCTCTACGATTTAAAGAAAAACACCCTGCGCCGAATCACCTCGGATCTCTTCATGGACCGCTATCCGAAGCTCTCCTCGGACAACAGCTTCCTCATCTATTCCTCCAACTGGAACGCCGAGGGGAATTACGAGAGAGAGGGATTCCGCATCTTCCGCATCGACCTGAAGACCGGCAGGAGGACGCTCGTAGTCGGCAGGGAGGGCAACAACCTGCAGGCGGATATTTCTGCGGATGACCGACGGCTCCTCTATATCTCCAACCGCACCGGCATCTACAACGCCTACCGCTACGACCTGGAAAAACGCACCGACGAGAGGATAACCAACGTCCTCTGCGGCATCTTCTACCCCCGGTGGTTCCCGGACGGTAAACAGATGGCCTTCGTGGCCTATCAGAATCTCGGCTATGACGTTTTCGTGAAGGACATCAGCAAGGTAAAGGGGGATGCGGGGGATGTCAGGGATACGGAATACCTACCGGTGCAGTATCCCCGTTCCTATTTCGATCTCTCCCGTTCCGAATTCGACGAGTACCAGACGAGGGTGCGCCCGGACTACCTGGTGCTGGGACTGGCGGGTACTGTGGGCTACGGTTTCGCCGGTTTCGCCCGGCTGGAGATGTCCGATCATCTGGGGGACCACAGGATCGTCCTGATGACCGATTACCTCAACTACAGCGGCGGCCAGAGCGACTTCAATTACGACGTCGCCTACTACTATCTCAAATACCGTTGGGATTACGGCATAGGATTCTTCCGGTATAAAAATCCCTTCGGCATCATCACCCTCAACACCATCAACGATCTGATACAGAACGTCTACTGGGATACCCTCTACACGGACCATTACGGGGGATATCTCGTGGCCAGTTATCCCTTCTCCAAGTTTTTCCGCTTCGGGATAAGGGGCACCTCGAGCCGTTATGAGCGGGATTACCGGCGCTCCAGCGGCCGTACCGACGTCTTTGCCAATCTCAACCAGGTGGCCCTGACTCTCAACTACGACAACGTCCTCTGGGGCTACATGGTCCCGGTGGACGGAACGCGGGGGGAGATACAGGTGGAGCAGTCCTTCGACCTTTCAGGGCAGGACTTCGTCTATTCCAGCATGGACATCGATCTGCGGCACTATTTTCTGATCAAGAAGCGCTATGTCATCGCCGTCAGGGGAAGCGGGGGCAAGATACTGGGTCCCGACAGCGACTATTTCAAGTATTACATCGGCGGTTTCAGCACGCTCAGGGGACATCCCTTCTTCGAATACAGCGGGACCAACATGTTCATGGGCAATGCCGAGTTCCGCTTCGATTTTATCGAGGGTATCAAGTTCGGCTGGCCCCTCTTCTTCCGGGTGGGATCCATTGGTGGCGCCCTTTTCACGGATGTCGGTTCCGCCTGGGACAAAAACTTCCGCTTCCGGGATAAAACCACCGGCCGCTTCGATACTTTCAAGGCGGACATGGGATTCGGGTTCCGCTTCGCCATCTACCCCATTGTCGTTTTAAAGCTTGACTGGGCGTGGCCCTATTATTATAACGATTTCGGCAAAAAGGACATTATCTTCAGTTTGGGCTTCGAATATTAGGGGGACATGGAAAGAAAGGCGGAAATCAGGCGAAAAACGAGGGAGACGGACATTCAGCTCCGGATCGCCCTGGATTCGGCGGAGGAATCGAAGATCAGCTCCGGGATTCCCTTTTTCGATCATATGCTCAGCGCCCTCTCCCGTCACGGGCGGTTCTGCCTGAACCTGGAATGCCGGGGGGATTACGAGGTGGACGATCATCATTCCATAGAGGATATCGGCATCTGCCTGGGCAAGGCCCTCAAGCGGGCCCTGGGGGACAAGGCCGGCATTCGGCGTTTCGGCGAGGCTTCGGTCCCCATGGACGACGCCCTGGCCCAGTCTTCTCTGGACCTTTCGGGGCGCTCCTATTTCCGCTACACCGGGGGGGAGCTCTCGGGCTATATAGGGCGTTACAGCGAGGAGTTGACGCTGGAGTTCATGCGGTCGCTGGCGGTCAATGCCGGGATCAATCTGCATCTGCGCCTTCTCTACGGCGAAAACCGGCACCATATACACGAAGCCCTCTTCAAGGCGCTGGGGGTCTCCCTGCACCGGGCCGTTGGCCGGGATGAAATACTGGGGGATGTGATCCCCTCGACGAAAGGAACCCTGTAATGATTACGGTAATCGATTACGGCATGGGGAATCTCCGCTCGGTGGTCAAGGCCGTGGAGAAGTATACCTCGGACGTGGAGGTCTCCCAGGACCCGGCCTCCATCAGCCGGTCTCGGGGACTCATACTCCCCGGCGACGGCGCCTTCGGCATGGCCATGAAGCATCTGGACGAGATGGGCTGGACCGCTCCCCTCAAGGAGTACGTTCTCGGGGGGGGGCATTTCATGGGCATCTGCCTGGGATATCAGCTCCTTTTCTCCACCAGCGAGGAGTTCGGGCATCATGAGGGTCTGGGGCTCATCCCCGGCCATGTGGTGAGGTTCCGCGTGGGCAGCCTCAAGGTTCCCCACATGGGATGGAATCACGTAGAGATCAAAAACGGCTCGCCTCTGCTGGAGGGGGTTCCCTCGGGCTCCTATTTTTACTTCATCCACACCTATTATCCCGAAATCGAGGACCAGAGCTGGGTGATGGGCAGTGTGGAATACGGCGTGAAGTTCCCCTGTATCGTGGGCAAGGAAAACCTCATCGCCACCCAGTTCCATCCGGAGAAGAGCCACCGGGTGGGCCTGAGAATAGTCGAAAACTTCGTGAGGTCTGTATGCTCCTGATACCCGCCATTGATATTAAAGGAGGAAAATGCGTCCGCCTCCTCCAGGGCGATCCCGACAGGGAAACGGTCTATTCCGACGATCCGGCGGCGATGGCCCGCCGCTTCGAATCCCTGGGGGCCCGGCTGATTCACGTGGTGGATCTGGACGGCGCTTTCGAGGGCCGTCCCGTCAATGCCGCCATCGTCAGAAAGATCGCCGGCGCCGTGTCCGTTCCCATCGAGATCGGCGGCGGCATCCGGGATGAGAAGGCCGTGGAGGAGTATCTGGAGGCCGGCATTAAACGAATCATTCTGGGTACGGCGGTGCTGGGGGATAAAAAGGAGGCCCTGATCAGCCGTTTTGCCCCGAACCTCATCATGGGCGTGGATGCCAGAAATTCGATGGTGGCCACCCACGGCTGGAAGCAGGTGACCGGGGTCAGGGCCGTGGATTTCATCCGGGAACTGGCCTCCCTGGGGCTGAAAGAGGTCATTTACACCGACATCTCCACGGACGGCATGCTGACGGGACCCAATTACGGGGCCTTCGAAACCCTCCTGAAGGAGGTGCCGGGGTTGAATCTGATCGCTTCCGGCGGCGTTTCGGTGATGGAAGACCTGGAAAGACTCTCGGAGCTTGCCTCGGGGGCCCTCAAAGGCTGCATTGTCGGCAAGGCCATTTACGACGGCCGCATCGATCTGGAAAAGGCTTTGGCCCGTTTTAACAGCTGAGCACAGGCGGTCTTTTTATAAAAAAGGTTGAATTAAATTCTTCTTCGTCACTATATTGGTACTGCCCTCGGCAGAGGAGAAAGTTGGCATATTCTTGACCCCTCTGACCGTTAATAATGCGTGATGGATCTGCTGGATCCAACAGATGAGATGAAAGAGAATCAGGAAAAGGAATTCGACATTAAGATCCCCATCGAGCTGGAGATCTACGAGAGAAAGATCTACGATCTCAAACAGCTGATTGAGATAAGCAAGGGACTCAACTCCACGCTGGAATACAATATTCTGATCGATTCCATACTGCTGACCTGCATGGGACACATGCAGCTGATTAAAGCGGGGATTTTCCTCCGCAAGGGGCTGGATCACAGCGTTTACACCTTTCACCGCAATTACAAGGGCTTCGAGCTGGATCATTCCCGGGAGTACGAGATATCCGCCACATCGGATATCATCCGTATCTTCGAAACCACCAATAAATGCTATACCCTGGAGGAAATGCTGCGGGAGAGCCGGGATGCAGAAGCCGTGGATACCCTCAAAACCGTCAATCCCAGCCTCATCGTCCCCCTCAAGGGGAAGGGCAAGCTCAACGGCATCATAGTCCTGGGAGAGCGTATCAACGGAGAGGGTTTCCGTGAGGAAGAGAAGGAGTATCTGCTGAACATAGCCTCCCTTGCGGGGATTGCCATACAGAACGCCTATCTCTACGAGATGGCTACCACCGACATGATGACCAAGCTGAAGATACACCATTTCTTTCAGGCGGCCCTCGTGGAGGAGCGGGAGAGAGCTCAGGTCCAGAACATGCCCCTTTCCCTCATCATGCTGGATATCGATCATTTCAAGAACTTCAATGACCAGTACGGCCATACCTGCGGCGACCTGGTGCTCATCAACGTGGCCGGAATCGTTCAGCAGAATGTGCGACAGCTGGATATCGCCGCCCGCTACGGCGGGGAGGAGTTTGCCCTGATACTGCCCAATACGGAGCTGAAGGAGGCCCTGGTGGTGGCGGAGCGGATTCGTAAAAATGTGGAAAACTCCCGAATCTCCTGCGGCGATAAGGCTCTCAGCGTGACTGTTTCCCTGGGGGTGTCTCAATTTATACCGGAAGAAGACCAGGACAATCTGTCCCTGATCAGCCGGACGGACAAGGCCCTGTATCAGTCCAAGCATGACGGCCGCAACAGGGTTTCCAGCCTCTGAAGGTCCGGCTTTCATTAAGAAAAGTTGTTGATTTTCCGGGCCCCCTGTTTTAATTTATGAGGGTTCCCGGGCATCAGTCATGCGGATTGACCGACGGGACTCATCACACATGCCCCCCTCTTTCCCTGCTGTGGCGGATCCGTAAGGGAGCGGCAGGGGACGGGCAATGCCGGGAGAGCGGGGGTAAACCATCACCGGGGAGTGAGCGATGAAATACTCTACTGAATGCGCTGTAAAATCCCGTCAAAGGGGCCCGATCACGAGGTTTTTCTCCCTGGCCCTGATGATCCTTTTTACCCTGCAGTTCCATTTGCTCCCTTCTGCCTATGCCCTGACCGTGGAGGAACAGGCCGGCTCCAAAGCTAAGAAGGAGAGCCGGTACGGTGATGAGTTCTCAAAGAAAGCCCCGGTACGGAGGGATGACCGCGGCGGGAGCCAGGAAAAGGACCCGCGTCTGGCCTGTCTGTTGTCCCTGATGATTCCCGGGGGAGGGCATATCTATCTGAAAAAAGACCTCAAGGGTGTGGGATTCTGCCTGCTCTCCGCTGCCGGTTACGGCGCCTCGGGGTATTATTTCTATGTGGCCATGACGGGGGATTATTCCGGTGCC
This sequence comes from uncultured Spirochaetia bacterium, assembly GCA_937967705.1. GTDB lineage: Bacteria > Spirochaetota > UBA4802 > UBA4802 > JAGODF01 > CALCJG01. The sequence continues at coordinate 1,937 of CALCJG010000299.1, read as the reverse complement.
GAAAAGAAGTCCAAAATGGTGATAGGCGGTCTCTTTTTCCTGGTGGCAGCGATCATCCATGTCGTGGGTATAGTAGAAGCCTATAACGATGCTATCGAGATCAATGAGAAGCGATTCTATTATGGAAGAAAGAAATCATCAAATCCTTTCGTGGCCGAGCTTGTTTTTGAATAAAAACCCTTTATTTACTTGACACGTTGTCTTTCCCCATAATATTTGTCAAAATGTTGTTTTCGGGGCCCATAGCTCAGTCGGTTAGAGCGGCTGACTCATAATCAGTAGGTCCGGGGTTCGAATCCCTGTGGGCCCAATTTATTTTTTGCAGGCACTTGATGAAGCGGCCTGTTGCGGTTCTCTTTCCCGACCGGGGAAATGTGAAGGCAGCGGCGGAACCGGTCATCGGGCCGGTATCTTAGATTACGGGAAGGTGAAGTATTTATGTACGCAATCGTCGAAGTGGGCGGCAAGCAGTATAAGGTGGAGAAAGACAAGGTTCTGAACATCGGCAAGATTTCCGGTGATAAGAGCGAGCAGATAAGCCTCGACAAGGTTCTCATGTTTGTTGATGGTGAGAACGTTCAGATCGGTCAGCCCTATCTCAAGAACGTGAGGATCGTTGCCAAGAATCTGGGCGAAGTTAAAGGAAAGAAGGTGCTGGGGGTAAAGTTCAAGAAGAGAAAGAACTATACCCGTACCATCGGTTTCAGACCCGAGTATACGCAGCTCAAGATCGAAGATCTATCCCTCGCCTGATACCGTGATCCGTGTCCGCCTGAGAAACCTGACGCTGGACGGCGAGGGTCTTCCAAAACTGGCGGGGGCTTCTCCGGAGATCAGCATCGAGGGGCATGCGGATTATGGAAAGAAGGGGGAGGATATCGTCTGTGCTGGGGTATCGGCCCTGGCCGGAACCGTTATCGTGGCAATTACGAGAATAGCCGGTATACGGCAGGATGTGGATCAGAGAGAGGGGGTGCTCCGGACAGTCCTTTATCCGGGGGAGTCCTCCGATGAACGACGAAGGAGCCTGGAGGTTATTTTGGGGACCCTGCTGCTGGGGCTCCGGGAGATGCAGACGCAGTATCCAGAAAACATTGATATCATATTTGAATAAAGGGGTTTGTTATGGCACATAAGAAAGGCGGCGGTTCAACACGAAACGGAAGGGATTCCAAGTCGAAAAGGCTGGGTGTCAAGAGATTTGGCGGCCAGCTGGTCAAGGGAGGAACCATCATCGTACGACAGAGGGGTACCAAACTTCATCCCGGTCTGAACGTGGGCAGGGGCAAGGATGATACGCTTTTTGCCAAAATCGACGGCGTCGTGACCTTCGAGAGGTACGACAAAACGAGGAGGCAGGTGTCGGTTTATCCGGTAGCCTGATTTCCGTACCTACCGGTTTCCGTCTGAGGATTTGTTCCGGCCGGGGACTGACTGTATTTTAAGGAAGTTAAGCATAAACCATGGAAATGATGAAATCGCGTAAAGAGTCCTCTCTACGCGATTTCTTGTTTTATCGATGGGGATAGACAGGCAGGACAGGGGCAACGAGTGAGCAAATTTACCGACACGATTCAGATACAGATTCAAGCGGGCAAGGGTGGGGCGGGCTGTGTCTCCTTTTTCCGGGAAAAGTATATCCCCAAGGGGGGGCCCGACGGCGGTGACGGGGGCAAGGGGGGGGATGTAATTCTGAAGGCGGATTACAATTTCTATAACCTTTCCCATCTCTTCAGGGACCGGGTCTACAGGGCGGAAAACGGACAGCCCGGGATGGGCCTCAACCGCCACGGCCGCGGGGGTGGGGATTACACCATCAAGGTGCCTCCCGGAACGGAGGTGCTGGATGAGGACGGTGAGAAGATCGCCGACCTCCTGGAGGATGATTCCTCGGTGGTCATATGCCGGGGGGGGATCGGCGGGCGGGGCAACGCCTT
>CALCJG010000298.1 GCA_937967705.1 uncultured Spirochaetia bacterium | reverse complement strand
GAACCGGTTGTCCGCTATTTCACGGTGGATGGTGAGGCGGCCCTTCCCCCCAGGATTTCCGAAATCCTCTTTTTCAGGACTGAGACAGAATCCGTGTTTATGAATTACCTCAGCGTAAACGAGCTCGGCATGGAGACCTCTCCGGACAATCAGTACCGCCTGGATATATACTTCACCAATGACATGAACCGATCCAGCGTACCGGACAACGTACGCATTGACTACATCAGCGGGCCCCGCCCCTATATATCAGGAAGCGTTGTGCGTTATCTATGGCAGGAAAACATCCTCACCCTCACCCTCGGATCCATCGAGGGGGGCAATCTCTATCGCCTCCGTTTCTCGGGGGGTGACGGCGGCATAGAGAACAGCCTGGGAATCCCCCTGAAGGAGAACGAAGATTTCTTTTTCCGCCTTGAGGCGCTGGAATAAGTCATACTAAATTCTTTATTTCACAGGGGGGATAATCATGAGGCATTTTATACTTTTCCTTACCGCAATCGGTCTTCTGCAGGCGGGATGTCATGCCCTGCCGGACATGGATCCTCCGGAGGTTGTGAGGATCGTCCCCTGCAATGAATCCTCAGGTCATCCCCTGAGGCCGGAAATCTTTGTGGAATTCAGCGAGGAGATGGACCGGCCTCAAACCGAATCCGCCTTCCATCTCTCCGCAGGCGGCAAGCAGCCCCGTGGATATTTCCGCTGGGAGGAGAACCGCCTACATTACGATCTCATCGAAGACCTTTCCAACGGAGAGAGCTATACCATAACGATCGCCGACGCTGCGGAAGACGCCCGGGGGAACAATCTCCGCGAGGAGGCCCGTTCCTCTTTCAGCGTGGGCACGGATTTCCAGCATCCTCTCCTCCTTTCTTCCGATCCTGCTGACGGAGGCCATCTCATGGAAGCCCGAAGTCACATCACCCTCCGCTTTTCCGAACCCATGAAGCTGGAAACCGTACGCAGCGGCATCACCCTCTCGCCGCCTCTGCCCGGAAGCCGGGAGCTCCTCGACGGAGGCCGAACCTTCGTATTTACCCCTTATTCGGATTACACCCCGGGGACCCTTTACCGCATTCTCATTAATCGCGAGGTCTCGGATCTGGCAGGCAACGGTCTTCTGGAGGAGTACACGTTTCTTTTAACATCTGGTAACGACTTCCAGGCGCCCTCCCTAGATCCGGATAGCGTTTCCCCCGGGGACCCCCGCACAGGAATCTTTGCCGAAAACGGCCCGGTCTCTCTGCGCCTTCATCCGGAAAGCCTCACAGAGGGAGTGGACAAAGACTCCCGCATCGTCCTGGTCTTTTCCGAGCCCATGGATCGCCTTTCCCTGAACGATTCGGTCAGTCTAGACCCTCCCCTTCCTTTCACCCGACAATGGGAAAACGATGGGAGGACTCTCACTCTACTATTCGACCCGGCGGAGCCCCCCCGGCTGGCCAGGACCTATACCCTTGTAATTCGGGATTCGGCAAGGGACCGTGCGGGGCATCTGCTGGACCGGAGCTACGCCTGCCCCTTTCGCATCAACGGTTCCCGATCCCTTCCCCCTGCGGTTGTTGCGGTACACCAGATGCCCTGGCTCCCTGACGGAAGCGGACCGGACAATTCAGGTCCGGATGCACCCCGCCGTCTGCACCAGGACTCCGCAATGGACATAGCATCGGAACCTTATCATCATCAGCACAGCATAGGCGGACTTCCGGTCCCGGTATACATTTTGCGAATAGAGATGGATAACACCCAGGGGGCCCTGCCGGATTACGGCCTGTCTCTCCTCACCCTTTTTGGCAATACGGTTTTTTCCCTTGAAACCAGTTATGGCCCCTGCATGGAGGATCCCCAGAATCCCGTTTTGTGGAAGATGGAGATCCCCGGAGACAATCCCCACTGTGTCGATCTGTATCTCTTTCAGATAGAGAGCGGGTCCTACTACCGCCTCTTCCTTAAAGGCGGCCCGGACGGCGTCAAGGACACCCTGGGGAATTATCTCCTTGATGATTTCCTCATCTTCTTCAACAGCTGAGGCTGGTCCCTTGAACCTGGTTGAACTCAGCACCCGGCGCCCCGTCGCTGTATTGATGTTCTTCTGCGGGGTCATCCTCTTCGGACTCATCTCCCTGATCCGCATGGAGACGGACCTCTTTCCGCCCCTGCAGTATCCGGAAATATCCATCGTAACCCTCTACCCTTTCGCCTCGCCAGGCGAGATCGAATCCCTCATCACCAGACCCATCGAGGAAGCGGTCAGCGGAGTGCAGGGGGTCAGGGAGATTCGCTCCGAATCCATCGAAAGCGCCGGACTGGTCACCGCCGTCTTCCAGTGGGGCACTGATCTGGATCTCGCCATGATGCGTCTTCGGGAGAAGGTGGACATGACCAGGGGTCTTCTGCCCCAGGAGGCCCGGCGCCCCATCCTTCTCCGGTACGACCCTGCCTCCCTCCCGGTCCTCACCCTGTCGGCCACATCCCCCCGCCACACCCCTGAGGAGATGCGGAGGATCATCAATAGATCTGTCAAGCCTGCTCTCGAAAGGATCGAAGGAGTCGGCCAGGCCCGGATCTCCGGTGGCCGGGCCAGGGAGATACAGGTACGCGCCGATATGGGACGCCTCCACTCCTGCGGGCTGGACCTTAAGCGTCTGATTGAAACGGTCAGGTCCGCTAATGTGAATTTACCCGCGGGCAATATCACACGGGAGAACACCGATTTCCTCGTGAGAACCGTCGGTGAGTTTTCAAAACTGGAGGACATTCAGGAGGTCGTGCTGAAAACCACCCGGGGGACATCCGGGGTGCGGCTTCGCGACATCGCCGAAGTGCGCGACTCCTACCGGGACGAAACCGATGCCGCTTTCCACAACGGCCGACCCAGCGTCAGTATCGCCATCCTCCGCGAGGCGGGACGAAACAGCGTGGTTCTTTGCAGACGGTTAAAGGATTTCACCGCCGAACTCAACAGAAAGTACCGCGGCGAGATCCTCTTTACCGTCATCCATGACGGCTCAGGATACATTGAAAACGCCATTGGGAGCCTGTCCTTTGCGGTCTGGTCCGGCATGATCATCGCCGCTTTCATACTCTTCCTTTTTCTGCGTAACATCATCTTCTCACTCATCGTCCTGACGGTCATTCCTGCCTCCCTCTGCATGACCCTCCTGGCCATGCACATTTGGGGCATCCACCTCAACATCATGTCTCTGGGCGGAATGGCTCTCGGAGTAGGCATGCTGGTGGACAATGCCATCGTCGTCATCGAATCCCTGCACCAACGGCTTTCATCCGGCGCCCCTCTCGAAGAAGCTGTCATCACCGGAACGGCCGCAGTAAAAAAGTCCCTCTTCAGCTCGACGATGACAACCCTGGTCGTCTTCAGCCCAGTCATTTTCCTGCAGGGCATCGCTGCCGCGCTCTTCTCCCACCTGGCCTTTACCGTATCCCTGTCCCTCTTCTCCTCATTCCTCGCCTCGATCAGCCTCATTCCAGCCCTCTTCATACTCTTTCAACGGAGGGGTACGGGGCATAGGCAT
>CALCJG010000297.1 GCA_937967705.1 uncultured Spirochaetia bacterium | reverse complement strand
CCGGATCACCGGCCAGCGGGAGATTGAGGGAAAAGGCTATCTTGATCATCGAGGCGATGAGGGCCGCGGGGATGCCGTGGCCGCAGACATCCGCGATAAGGCAACCGCAGCCGCCCTCCCCCAGAGAATGGAAATCGCAGAAATCCCCCCCCACGCTGTACATGGGACGGTAACAGGCGCCCACGCCGAAACCGGGAATCTCCGGCAGTTTTTCCGGGAGAATGGAGAGCTGTATGCGCCGGGCGATGTCCATCTCCTGTTCGATGATGAGGAGCCGGTTGTGCTCCCTGACGGCGGTCTTGAGAGTCAGGAGCGTTTTGACCCGGGCCAGGAGTTCGCTCTTGTCGAAGGGTTTAGCGAGGTAGTCGTTGGCACCGGCCTCAAATCCCGCCACGACATCCATGATCTGGTTTTTGGCGGTGAGCATGAGCACCGGGAGCTCGTAGAGGGAATGGGATTCCCTGAGACGGCGGCAGACCTCGTAACCCGACATCCGCGGCATCATGATATCCAGCAGGATGAGATCCGGCAGCCGCTCCCCCTTAAGAGCCTCGAGGGCGTCCAATCCGTTGGCAGCGGTCATGACGGAGTATCCGGCCAGGACCAGCTGATTGATCAGAACCTGCACGTTGACCGGTTCGTCATCGACAATGAGGACCAGGGGGGCCGAGACATCGCCGCACTCTACACTTCGGGGTGTGGACAGCAGGATGCCTTCGGCGGTCTGTCCCTCCGCCGGTCTGTTGGCGGGAACCGCCCCCCTCCCTTCGACCTCGTCGGGGGTTGGCCGCAACAGCGGAAGCGTAAATCGGAAGGTTGATCCCTTCCCCACCTCGGACTCCACCTCTATGGTCCCGCCATGCAGTTCGATCAGCTGCCGGGCGATGGAAAGCCCCAGCCCGGTACCACCGTACTGACGGGCAATGGATGCATCCACCTGTTCGAAGGATTTGAAGATATCCTCCCTCCGGTCCCTGGGAATACCGATCCCGGTATCCTCAACGGCCATGCAGGCCATCCCGTCGAAAGAGTCCCATCCGAGGGATGCGGAGATCCTTATGGACCCCGTCTCGGTAAACTTTATGGCGTTTCCAATCAGGTTGTGCATGATCTGCTGAATCCGGTCCTCGTCCCCTTCCACCAGGGGAAAGTCCGGAGGGACGTCGTTGATGAGATTGAGGGGTTTACCCCTTATGAGCATCCCCGAGAGGTTGATTACCACCTCCGTAATCTGTCTCAGGTCCACGGCCTTTTTCCGCAATTCCAGATCGCTGTTCTTGAGCTTGGAGAAATCCAGGACATCATTGACCAAGCTGGAAAGACGGCGTCCGCTGGCGACGATCAGGGTGAGATTGTCCCGCACCCCCCCGTTGAGGGGTCCCGAAGCCCCGTCCAGCAGGGACTCCGCCAGGCCGATGATCCCCGTAAGGGGGGTTCTCAGTTCATGGGAGGTATTGGCCAGGAACTCATCCTTGAGACGGTCCGATTTGCGCAGGTTTTCAATGGCGATTTTCTGTATCTCCTCCTTCTCCTGCCGCATGATGTTGATGCGGTCAGCCAGGGCCAGCGAGAGGAGGATCACCTCCATAGCGGACCCGATCTGTATGGCGTAATTGGTGATGAAAACGCTGGGCAGAATACCGTAGGTTTTCAGGGAGATGGTGATGATCCCGCAGAGGAAGGCCGACCATGCGATGACGAAATAGCGCGAGGGGCGGTAATTTATCACAAGGCAGGCGATACCCGCCACGAACACCCCCACGGCCTCCAGGATCATCAGGAAGAGACCCAGCATCATGCTTTCCCGGTATCCCCCCAGCAGGGCCATGCCGGAGACGGCCGCCGAAAGCACGATAAGGCCCGTGAGGAATTTATGTATCCCCGGCGCGTTCTCCCGGGTGTTGAGGAAGCTTCGGGAAAACATCAGTATGAAGAAGGAACCGAGGCCAATGAAGAAGGGGATACTCCGGTAATTCCACCAGACCAGGCCGGGCCAGAGGTATTCGAAGGAAAGACCGTTGAAGGATATCTGTACCAGAATATAGCTGAGAATATAGAGCACATAGAGGAGATAATTCCTGTCCCGGACGAAGAGGAAGAGAAAGAGATTGTAAAAGGCCATGACCAGCATGATCCCGAAATAGAGGCCGAACCCGAAATTCTCATGCCCGGTCTCCTCGGTAAACAGGAGCTGGTCCCAGAGGGTCAGGGGAACCTGAACCGAGCTCTCCGTGTCTATGAGCATGTAGAAGGTGCAGGGTTTGCCCGGTTCCAGGGTCAGGCGGTAGAGAAAATTCCGGTGTTTTAATTCCCGTGAACGGAAGGGTATCAGGCGTCCCCCCGTCTTTTGCTGGATTTTCCCTCCGGGAGCGAAAAAATAGAGATCGAAGCGGTCCAGGTGGGGATAGCCGACCTCCAGGAGGAAATCCTTCCCCTCCGCCAGCCGGTTTTCCAGGGAGAACCTCACCCAATAGAGGGACTTGCTGTAGCCGAAGTTGGGAATGTCCTTGACGGACCGGACGAAACGGCGGGAAAGCTCCGGGGAGGTTACATCCTTCAGCGTCCACCTCCTCTCCCGGTCTTCCAGGATCTCGCAGAAGAGACCCAGGCTGTAGCTGTGATGCGTCCGCTCAATAAGGAGGGTCTGTTTCGGGGAGGATATCTCCGCATGGGAAACTGTCCCTGCCGTGAAGAGTAAAGCCAGGAAAACCACTATTTTCATTTTCAGATAAGCCATTCTTCTCTTTGGACGCTTCTCCCGCTGAGAACCCGGTTCACGCGCCCCCTTCCCCAATATTCCTTTTATGGTATGATATGCTGATATCTCTTTAAAGGATTTTCGCTGGACTCTATCACAAAAATCCCGTATTGTCAAGAAATAATAGGGAGACCAAGCAGAGCCGGACCCGGGTTCCCGTTCTGAAAAAAATAGCTTTACAATTTTCTCCATCAAAGGATAGGATCACCGGATCCTACAGGGAGGAGTTTATGAAAAAACGAAAAGAGCAGAGGGATCTGCTGAAAAACATCCGCAAGGGCATACGGTTAAAAACCAAAGCGCCCAGGGTAGAAACACCCGCATCGGTTTACAGCCGCAAGGACAAACACAAGAGGAGGATCGCTGATGACTCCTCTTTTTTTATCCCCTGCCTGATCCTCAAGAGGGTCATTACGCAATCCGTCCGGGGTAAAACCTCTCAACAACTGCTTCCCGCCGGATGGATGGGACAGGTCATGAGTCTGGAACATTAAAAAAGCCCGATTTGTTGCCAAACCGGGCTTTTATGTTCAAGGTATGATCTCAGATTATATAACGGAAACCCGCACGGCCTTCGGCCCTTTGTCACCCTTCTCAATCTCAAACTGAACTTCTGCTCCTTCGGGAAGAGTCCTGAAACCGTCCGCAATAATGTTCGTGTGATGAACAAAAACGTCTTTTCCATCCTCAGTGGTAATAAAACCGAAACCCTTCTGGTCGTTAAACCATTTTACTGTACCCTGTGCCATACTTCAAACTCCTGAAATTTAATTACGGGACCTGTCCCGCTTGGATTACCTGAAATACTGCTATGAAGCTTACCTTTGCTAAAGGGAAGGATTATAGAAGAAAATATCGAAGTAATCTATTACAGGACAGAGTATAGCTCCCCATTGAGATGTCAACAAATTATTTCTTTTATTGAATAAAAAAGGAATAATTTCCAACCTTTCCCCCCTAGAGGGCTTTTTCCACCTCCCGGGCTATCACCATTCTCTGCACCTCGGAGGTCCCCTCGTAGATAGTCGTCACCCGGGCGTCCCGGTAGAGCCGCTCTATCTTGTATTCCTTCGTATAGCCGTAGCCCCCGAAGATCTGAAGCGCCCTGTAAGCGCTCCTGTTGAGGGCCTCCGTGGCGAAGAGCTTGGCCATGGAGGCCTCCCGGGAAAAGGGGGTCCCCGAGTCCTTAATGGACGCCGCGCTCCAGGTAAGCAGAGAAGCCGCCTCATAATCCACCGAGATGTCAGCCAGCATGTTCTGGATCGATTGATGCCTGATGATGGGCCGGCCGAACTGCTTCCGTTCCGAGGCGTAACGGGCCCCCTCGTCCAGACAGGCCCGGAGCATCCCTGTCGCCTGGGAGGCAATCCCGATCCTGCCGCTGTCCAGGGCGTTGAGGGCTATCTTCAATCCCATCCCGGGGCGGCCCAGCAACAGGTCCTCCGGCACCTCGCAATCCTCCAGAATGATCTCCACGGTATTGGAGGCGTTGAGCCCCATTTTATCCTCTTCACGGCCCACCCGAAGTCCTTTCGTCCCCTTGGGGATCAGAAAGGCGGTCAGGCCGTTCTTCTCGGCACTGGTCCGGGCGATCAGGATGAAAATTCCCGCGTAGGCGCCGTTGGTGATGAACTGCTTGGTCCCGTTCAAGACATAGCGGCCCCCTTTTTTAACCGCGGAGGTCTTGAGGCTCGAGGGGTCCGACCCCGCCTCGGGTTCGGTGATGGCAAAAGCGCCGATGTACTCCCCGGAGGCCATGGGGGCCAGGTAGTTCCGCTTCTGCTCCTCCGTGGCGAAATGGATGAGCGGCTCCGTGGTCAGATTGGTCACGCTGAGGGTCACCGCCGCCGAAGCGCAGGCGTAGGCAATCTCCTGCAGGGCCAGGCTGTAGCTTACCGCACCGGCCTCGGAACCGCCGTAATTCTGGGGCACCATCATCCCGTACAGGCCCAGCTCTCCCAGCTGCTTGATGATCTCATGGGGGAATTCCCCCCTTCGATTGTACTCCTGCGCCACCGGCTCGATCTCGCTCCGGGCAAACTCGCGCACCATCTCCCTAATCATGATTTGTTCCTGGGTCAGAGGCAGATTCATAGAGGCATCCTTATTTAGTGTAGATTGTTATGATCAGGACCGTCTCGACGGCCCCGGGGTTCATCAAACGGTGCTTTATGCCCGAATCGAAGTGCAGGGCGTCGTCCTGCTTCAGGTGATGCTTCTTCTGCCCCACCCGGACCTCCACCTCGCCCCGCAGCACATAAACGAATTCCTCCCCCTCGTGCTGATAGCTCACGCTCGGGTGCTCCGAACGGGGCGGTATCACCACGAGGAAGGCCCGCAGGTGCTTGTCCTTCCCGTCCG
>CALCJG010000296.1 GCA_937967705.1 uncultured Spirochaetia bacterium | reverse complement strand
GCAAGGGCGATCTCGTCTGGCCCAACGGGACCCGTTACGAGGGGGATTTCAAAACCGGCAAGCGCCACGGCAGCGGCAAGCTGGACCTGCCCGACAAAACCCGGTACGAGGGCTCTTTTAAGAACGACGTCATTGAGGGAACGGGCGTAACCATCTATCCCGACGGCAAGAAATACGAGGGGATGCATAAAAAGGACCTCCCCAACGGCAAGGGGAAGGCCACATGGCCCGACGGCAGCGTTTATGAGGGAAACTTTAAAAACGGCAAGGCCAGCGGAAAGGGAACGCAGACCTGGAAGGACGGCAGCAAATACGAAGGGATGTGGAAAGACGGGCTGAAACACGGCCGAGGAAGCTTTACCATGCCCGACGGCACCCGCTGCATGGGCAAGTTCAAGGATGATACGATCAACGGTCCCGGATTCATAATCACCCCGGACGGAAAAAAACGCAAGGCCAAGTTCAAGGACGGTAAAACCGTTAATTAAACCTAAGAGTCCTTGAAAATTACGAAAAAGCTCCTTCTGGTTCTTCTGCTGTACACCGCCGCCCAGGGCCTGCTCCTGGCCCTGGGATTGATGGGGAATCCCGATCCGGCAGCCCTGGAAAAGGCCCTCGCCTTCTTCAGCCCTGAGGAGATCAGCAGGGGAGAGGCATCTTTTTTCCGAGGGATCATCCCCGCCACCCTGCTGCGGCTGACGATTGTCTGGCTCCTCTTTGCCGCCATAAAAGCGGATTTGCATGACCGCCTCTTCCCGAGGATCGCCCGGTTTACGGGCAGTCCCTTTTTGCAGGGACTCATCTGCCTCATGGTGATCGCTCTGACCCTCGTTCTGATCACTCTCCCCTTTGCGGCGGTTTCGGACTATTACCGCAAACTGCATTTCGGCCTCCTCCGCTCGGGGTTCGGCCTATGGCTCTACCGCCACCTGCTCTCCTCCCTCACCTCTTACGGCTCCGCAGCCCTGCTGATGGCCGTTGCCCTGAGCCTCATCCGGCGGGGGCGCTTGTATGCCCTCACGGTTCCGTCGCTGGTCCTGGTCTTCTCCCTTGCGGGCGTATGGCTCTATCCGCGAATCATCACCCCCCTTCTTTATAAAACCGAACCGGTAAGAGACGTCGCCCTGCTCCGGGACATCAACGCCCTGCTGGCCAAAGCCGGCACGGAGGTTCAGAGAATCAGGGTGATAAACGAAAGCCGCTACAGCTCCCTGGCCAACGCCTACTTTACGGGATTCGGGGCAGCCCGGGAAATCCACCTCTATGACACCCTGCTGAAAAACCACAACCGCGAGGAGATTCTGCTCGTGGTGGCCCATGAGCTCTGTCACTACAGGGAAGAGCATGTCATGATCGGCCTCCTCCTGAGCGCCGCGGCGGCTTCGTTCATCCTGCTCCTGATGAGCCTTGCAGCACAGGGTCTTTTCGGACGATCCCTTAGAGAACTGGCCCGGGAGAATCGCCTTCCGGTAATGATCCTCCTGCTCCTGTTCTTCCTCTTCCTGGGTAAACCCGCATCCAACGGGGTATCCCGATGCATGGAACGGCGCTGTGACCGCTACACCCTGGCCCTCACCGGGAACAGGGCGGCCTTCGTCCGACTGCAGATCCGCCTGACCCGCAGCAACCTCTCCACTATTCTTCCCCATCCTGCATACACCTGGTTCTACGCAACCCATCCCCCGGTGCTTAAAAGGATAGCCCTGGCGGAAAAGGAACATTGAAATTTTTACCTGTTTTTTGTTGACTCCTCCCCGTTTGGGTGTAAAATACATAGAAAGGCTTGGGGGTTCGTCATGTCAGATATCCGTAGAGACGACAACAGGGATTTCATACGCATGGAGATGGACGTTGAAGTATCCTTCAAACACGCCCGGTCCAATCATCTATTCTCAGGCCGATGCATCGACCTGAGCCACACCGGCCTGCAGTTCGAAACCTCCGAGCCCGTCAGCGAGGGGGAGATTCTCAGTGTGACCATAGATCTCGGCAATGACAAGTTTCAGCCCATGAAGGCTGTCCTCGATGTAAAACGCGTGGAGATTACCGACTCAGGCCAGTATCGGGCAGCAGGACAACTCAGGGATATACAATAGCGTTCCCTGGCAAGACAAATTCAGACAGGAGACATCGATGAAAACCTTCCTCTCCTTTCTTCTGACGGCAGCGTTCTTCGCATTATGTTTTCATCTCTCCCGATGTTCCGATTCCTTCAATGCCCGGCATTTCAATCAGCTGGCGTCCGATCCCGAAAGTCAGCCGGAGATGATCCTGCGGTCCCTGGAAATAAAGCCCGGATCAGTCGTTGCTGACCTGGGAGCCGGGGGCGGCTATTACACGCTCCGTTTCTCCCGGGCAGTCGGACCCTCGGGGAAGGTGTACGCCCTGGATATCAACCAGTCTTATCTCGACTTTATCAAAACCTCTATGGAGCGTCAGGGCATCAAAAACGTCCGGCTGATCCTGGCGGGAGAAAGGGAGTCCGGCCTCCCCGCCGGCAGCACTGACCTGGTTTTTCTCCGCAACGTGTTCCACGACATGAGCGATCAGGCAGACTATTTCCGCCGCCTGAAAACGGCCCTCCGGAAGGGAGGGCGCATAGCCATTATCGACTACACCCCCGGCGGTCTCGTCAGACGGCTGCACGGCCATTATTCCCGGGAGGAAGACATCGTTGATATCATGGCGAAGGCGGGATATATCCGATACAAGCGCCACACCTTCCTCAAGGATCAGTCTTTCAACATCTTCATTCCCGCGGAGAGATAGTCTCTCATCCTCAAAAAGCTCAAGCTGGGAGGACCCGACGCCCTTACCGACGACGAATACCAGTTTGTCAATTACATGAGGATCATGATGGAGGGGAGATACGCC
>CALCJG010000295.1 GCA_937967705.1 uncultured Spirochaetia bacterium | reverse complement strand
GTGACCGTCCGGGAGGCGGATGTCCGGTCCCACAGTATCCCGCAGCGTCTGATCCCCCGACATCTGAAGGTGAGGGACGTGATGACGGCCGCCCCGGTTGCCGTCACCGAGAGCACCCCGTCGAAGGAGATCATCCGAACCCTCCTGGGCTCTTCCTTTCACGCCCTGCCCGTGGTGGACCCGGAGAGGCGTCCCTGCGGCGTCATCACCCAGGGCGATCTGATCACCCGGGCGGGGATGCCCGTACGCCTGGGACTCCTGGCCCTGCTCGAGAGGAAGAGGACAGAGGACCATCTCCTCTCCCTGCCGGAAAAAACCGCCGGCGAGATCATGACCCGCCCCGTGGTAACCATAGAACAGGAGCGCGATCTGGGGGAGGCGGTGGATCTGATGCTCGCCAGGGGACTGAAGCGGCTGCCGGCGGTGGACGGCGAGGGCCGCCTCACCGGCATACTGACGCGCCTGGACGTCTTCAAAACCATCACCCGGGAATCCCTGGAACGGGAGACCCGCCGCCCCGGCATACTCAAGATGTCGGATATCCGCTGCGTACGGGACATCATGACCCGGGACATCCGTTCGGTGAGGCCTGAAACGCCGGTGGACGAGATCATCCGCTTCATCGACTCGGGACAGACCCAGCGGGCCGCCGTCGTAGACGGGGAAGACCATCTCCTGGGGATGATCTCGGACCGCGACCTTTTGGGGGTCTTTGCCGAGCATACCGCCGGGGTCTGGGACTACCTGATGGCCCGGATGCCCTTCCCGGAGATGGCCCGGAAGCATCAGGAGCTCATCCGGCAGACGAAGATGAAAACCGCCGCCGAGGTGATGAAAACCGATCTGACGACGATCCTAGAGGACTCCCCCGTCGAGGAGGCGGTCCGAATCATGACGGAGCGGGGGATCAAGCGGCTCCCGGTGGTGGATGAAAAGGGTGCCTTCCGGGGGATGATCAGCCGGGATTCCCTGCTGAGTGCCGGGATCAAAAAATCATAAAACAAGGAGAAGACGAGCGATGAAATCCCTGACGGAACATCTCACCTTCAACACAAAATCCCGGCGGGAGTACCTCAACATCACCCGCCAGGTGGAGGAACTCGTCGCCAAAAGCGGCATACAGGAGGGCCTCTGTCTGGTCAACGCCATGCACATCACCGCCTCGGTCTACATCAACGACGCCGAGAGCGGCCTTCTGCAGGATTTTGACGACTTCCTGGAAGGGCTGGCCCCCCATGAGCCCATCAGCCGCTACCGCCACAACCGCACCGGCGAGGACAATGGCGACGCCCATATCAAGCGCACCCTCATGGGACGAGAGGTGGTGGTGGCCGTCACGAAAGGCCGGCTGGATTTCGGCCCCTGGGAGCAGATCTACTACGCCGAGTTCGACGGGCGCCGCCCCAAGCGCGTCCTGGTGAAGATCATCGGGGAATAGCCGCGCGGATGAAACTGGTAGACGCTCACTGCCACCTGGAGAGCCCCCTCTACGAGGGCCGGCGGGGCGAGATCATCCGCCAGGCCGAGGAGGCCTCCCTGGCGCGCATGATCACCTGCGCCATCGAGCCGGGGGAATGGGAGCTCTCCCGTTCCCTCTCCCGCCGCCATGCCTCCGTGGCACACGCCCTGGGGATACATCCCTGGTACATACGCGGTGAGGACTTTACCCGCCTGGAGGAACTCCCCGCCCTGCTGAGCGAGGGTGCCGTGGCCGTCGGGGAGATCGGCCTCGACCGCAAGACGGAAAAGGTCAGCCTTGAGGAGCAGAAGCGGTTTCTTGAAAAACAGCTCATCATAGCCCGGGAGACGTCCCTGCCGGTCATCCTGCACTGCCGGGGCGCCTTCGACGATCTCTGGGCCCTCTTCAAGCGGATCGGCGCCCCGCCGGGGGGCGGGATCATCCACTCCTTTTCCGGGAGCGTGGAGCTGGCGGAGCAGTTCATGAGGATCGGCCTCGCCTTCTCCATGGGGGGCGTGCTCACGTACCGCAACAGCCGCCGGCGGAGCGAGGTTCTCCGGCGCATCTACCCGGACCATTTCCTCCTGGAAACCGACGCGCCGGACATACCCCCCGTGGAGGCCCGGGAGGGTCTGCATGTCCCCGCCAATCTGCTCTACAACCTGCGGGCCGCCTCAGAGATCCTGAAGCTCCCGGAGGAAGCCGTAGCCGAGCGGACCAGCGCCAACGCCGCACGCATTTTCAGACTGGAACTTTAGGTATCATGGGGGGTGATATGACCGGAGACCCGAGATTTTCCCGCACACGGCTCCTCGTCGGAACTGAGGGAGTGGAAAAACTGCAGGGGGCCTTCGCGGCGGTTTTCGGCATCGGCGGCGTGGGGTCCTATGCCCTGGAGGCACTGGCCAGGGCCGGAATCGGGCATCTCCTCGTCGTCGACTGCGACCGCGTTGACCCGAGCAACATCAACCGGCAGCTTCTGGCCCTGGACAGCACCGTGGGCCGGCCCAAGACGGAGGCGGCCGTTGAGCGCATCCGCCTGATCAACCCGGAGGCCCGGGTGGATGAGTGCCGGGAACTCATCACCCCGGACAACGTCCGCGCCCTGATCCCCCCCGGACTGGGTTATGCCGTTGACGCCATCGACACCCTGGACGCCAAGGTGGCCCTGATCCTGGCCCTCCGCGAGCGGGGCATCCCCTTTGTCAGCTGCATGGGCGCCGCCCGCCGCATCAATCCCCGGGGCGTCAGGGTGGACGATATTGGCCGCACCAGCGGCTGCCCCCTGGCGAGGCTGGTGCGCAAAAGACTGAGACAGGAGGGCATCGAGAAGGGTGTCCGCTGCGTCTACACCTCCGAACCGCAGCTCACCTCCCTCCCCGGGGAGGAAAGCCCGGGGGATCATCCCGGCGACGCCCCCGCCCTCCTGCGCAAGGGCCCTCTGGGAAGCCTCTCCTACCTGCCGGGCATAATGGGACTCACGGCGGCAGGAGAGATCATCAAAGACATCCTGGAGAAAAAGGGGCTCCCCGACGCAGCAATATCGCTTGACAAAGCCCCGGGATGAACCTAAATTTGAAGGGAATGGGGATCGAAGCCATGAAAAAAACACTGTTAACGGGATTGATCATACTTCTATTCAGCGCCGCCGCTGCAAATCTGAGGGCAAAAGACCCGTCCGAATTGCCTCTGATGGAGGAGGACGCGGTCTTCTGGGAAGAACTCCTCAAGGAGACCGGTATTCGAAACAAGAACCTCCTCTATGCCAGCTATGTGGCCTATCGCGACCAGCTCAACGACCTTTCGATGGAATCCTTCAAGGAATGCCTCAAGCAGAACCCGGGAAACGAGATGCTAACGGGTATCATCCTCTATTACATGGGCAACAACCAGTACAAGCTGGGCAGGAACCGCGAATCTCTCGCTTCCTTCAACCGAATCTTCCGGCTGAAGATGGGGAAGTTTGAAAATATCAAACTGGCCGCCAAAATCAACATGGCGCTGGCCTATCTGAAGGCCGGCGACAGAACCAGGAGCCGCATACTGCTGCAGAGCGTCGTCGACTCCGACAAGAGCAAAGACAGCAGATACCGCAACCGGGCTTCGGCTCTTCTCAAGAACATTAAATAGGGAGAGATGCTTTACTTTCTCTTCTTTTTGGCCCCGGCGGAGCGGGATGCGCTGTTCTTCGAGGTTTTGGAGGCGGCGGTTTTTTTACCCGTCGTTGTAGCGCTCTTCTTCTTGTTCCGGATCTTACGGGTGATATCCTTCTCGATCTCTATCGCCTCGATGGCCTCGACGGAACGCCTGGTCCGCTGAACCGTCAGAACCCCGTCCTCCAGGTGATAATGGATATCGGAGCTGCGTATGATGAAGTCGTCGTGGG
>CALCJG010000294.1 GCA_937967705.1 uncultured Spirochaetia bacterium | reverse complement strand
TGGTGTAGAAAAAGGCCCGGTTTTCATCGGGCTTGGGCCGCAGTATCCGCCCGAGGCGCTGCGCTTCCTCCTGCCGGGAACCGAAGGTCCCGGATATCTGAATGGCCACGTTGGCGTCCGGGAGATCCAGAGAGAAATTGGCTACTTTGGAAACAACGAGGATACGCAGTTGCCCTTTGCGGAACTGGGCATACAGCAATTCACGCTCGGTGATGGGAGTGCTTCCGGTGATCAGAGGCAGATGGAAGCGGACAGCAATCTTTTCCAGCTGAGAAATGTACTGCCCGATGATTAATATATTAGAATCCTGGTGATGCTTCATGATTATGCTGACGATATCGTTTTTTTTCTCATTCTCCGAGGCGATGCGGAATTTATCCCGGTCCTTGGCTATGGCATACTGAGCCCGGAGATCCTCAGGGAGGTCCAGGCGGATCTCGGTGCAAAGGGCTTCGGCGATCCAGCAGGATTTTTCCAGAATTTTCCAGGGTAGATCGTACTTCTTGGGACCGATGAGGCTGAAGACATCGGTCTCAAGGCCGTCTTCCCTGATCAGCGTGGCTGTAAGGCCGAGCCGGCGTTTGGACTGTATCTCTGAGGTCATGCGGAAAACGGGGGCCGGCAGCAGGTGGACCTCATCATAGATGATCAGTCCCCAGTTCTTGGACATAAAGATATTAAAATGAAGGAAATCCTCCCCTTTCTTCTTACGATAAGTGAGGATGTTATAGGTGGCTATGGTAATTGGCTTGATCTCCTTCTTCTCCCCGGAGTATTCACCGATCAGATCTTCTGTAATTGTAGTCTTCTCGATCAGTTCCTCCTTCCACTGGCGGAGGGCTACGGTATTGGTAACGAGGATGAGGGTCTCGGTTTTCAGGAGGGACATGACGCCCATTCCCACGATGGTTTTACCCGCACCACAGGGGAGGACAATCACGCCGCTACCCCCTTCGGCACCCCCGCTCCGGTAAAAGGCGTTAATGGAGCTCTGTTGATAATCACGCATAACAAAAGGATGGGGACCGGAAGCATCTTCACGAAGATCGATGGGGCAGGGATCGCCGTCTTCGTAACCTGCCAGGTCCTCGACCGGGAAACCCAGACGGATGAGGGCCTGCTTGACATGACCCCGGAAATGACCCTTGATTTCAATACGGGCGTCATCGAGTTTTTTTTCAATGAATTGCTGTATGCGTTTATCGGCTGATATCTCCGTGAGGATCAGGGGGTCCCGGGAGGTAAGAATGAGTGAGGAATCCTCCTTGACCAGCTGAAGAAGACCGTAACGCTTCATCTGCTCCCTTATGGAGGTCAAAACAATCTGAGGAACCTCATAGCGGGAGTAGCTGACGAGGGTTTTGATGATCTCTTCCGCTTTTAGCCCTGAGGCCGCTGCGTTCCAGAGGGAGAGGGATGATATACGGTATGTATGTATATGCTCGGGACTCTTCTCCAGTTCGGCGAAGGGCGAGATGGAATCCCGGACATTTTCAAAATCCGGATTATCCACCTCAAGAAGCAGGGTGTTATCGCTCTGGACAATTAATGGCTTAGACATTGCCCTTTTGCTGTTTTATCATTTTTCCGATTACGGAAAACTCTCTGTAGAGGCGTAATTTGCAGATGGGTTTATATAGCTGCGATATAATGAACCCGAGGGGAAAAAAAGGAAGCTTGATCTTCAGACTGATACGCAAATCGCTTTTCAGTCCGGTGTCCGTAATGGTGTATTCGCAGAGGTATTGTTTGAATAGTCCCTTGATTTGCTTTAGTTCGGTATATCTCTCAGGGCGTGTTGTATATTGGAGTCGGGAGCGTATCTTCAGCGGGAAAAAGATCATCTCCGTGTCGACTATCTGAAGTCCGGGTTCTTCACGAGCAACAGAGAGATTTTTCATCTCCTTTTTAATGAGTCCCAGCTTCCTTATATCTTCAATGATTTCGAAGATCGCTTCTTTCCCGCAGCTGAAGGACTTGGTTTCTGAGAGGTTGATCATCTATGATGTCCTGAAAACCTTTTTTACCATTGAATGGGCCCTGTGATGAGGGGGCCTCTCGATTTTTTTCGAAATGGTCATCCCTCGTGAGCCTTTAGGATAGGTAGCATTTTACGAGGCTATTTATCGGTTTTAGGCACTATTTTGTCAAACCATAAATGTAATGTTGAGAATTTTGTTGATTTAAGGCTGTTGTGGTCTTATAACATCCCTTATAGGATGGTGCCATGAGTAAAACAGCGTATCTCTATGACCCGATTTTCCTGGAACATAAAACCGGCCTGGGGCATCCGGAAAATCCCGAGCGGCTGACGGCTATAGATTCAAGGCTCAAAAAATGCTCCTTTTTCGGGGATCTGATAAAAATCAGGGCAACAGAGGCGGATTTGCATTATGTGGAGTTGAATCATGACCCATCCTATATTAAAAAAGTAAAGCGCCAGGTGGAGAGCGGGTTCATAGCGCTGGATATGGACACCTTTATCTGCCCCAGGTCCTTCGAGGTGGCCCTCCATGCGGTCGGGGGATGCCTCAATATGTGTGATGCCGTGATGTCCGGGGAGGCGGAGAACGGGTTTTGCTCGGTCCGGCCGCCGGGGCATCATGCGGAGAGGGATGAGGCACTGGGGTTCTGCCTCTTCAACAATATTGCCATTATGGCGCGCTATCTTAAGGCCAGGTATAAACTGGAAAGGATTGCCATCGTTGACTGGGATGTGCATCATGGGAACGGTACCCAGCATTCCTTCGAAGAGGATGATTCCGTCTATTATATGAGCCTGCATCAATATCCTCATTTCCCTGGTTCGGGGGCATCTACAGAAAGGGGAAGGGGGCGGGGTCTTGGATTTACGCTCAATATACCCATGGAACGCGGAAGCGGGGATTCTGAGTATCAGGAGGCTTTTCAAAAGCAGATCCTTCCCCAGCTGGAATCCTATAAGCCTGAGTGTATCCTGATCTCGGCGGGGTTTGATGCACACCGGGCTGATTATCTCGCGGCCATCAAACTCTCAACAGCGAGTTTTCATGCTTTTACCGTCTGCCTCAAGGAACTGGCACTCAAATATGCCGAAGGAAGAATGATTGCTGTGCTGGAGGGAGGGTATAATCTTGAGGCTCTATCGGAGAGCGTAGTGCAGATGATGGAGGGAATGCAGGCGTCCTGAGTCAATCGGCGGTCTTTTCCAGTGAGGCGATCTCCTCATCGAATTGCCGGCTTCCCTTTTCCAACTGATCGGTTACCTTTTCCAGTTCTTCATAACAGGCATCATTCTCTTTCTGTAGAGCATGGATTTCCCTGGAAAGCGAAGTGATTCGCTGGCCTTCACCCTTCTTCGATGCTTCCACTAGAAGCCTGTTGGCAGCACTGATTCTTTCTTCCAGTTTCGCGATGGCCTCTTCCAGTTCCCGGCTTCTGTTTTCCAGGGGTTTGATGACCTGGGAGCGGCGGGCGAGTATGTCGGATCGCATTTTTCTAAGATCCTTTTTATTGAAGGAACGGTTTGGGGTGGCAGATTCGGGAGTTGCCTGCCTTGTCTTGTCTTCCTCGTCTTCCCATCCGATTCGATCCAGAAAATCTTGATAGCTTCCCTCGAAGACCCGTATGCTGTCCCGGTCGAAGGCGATGATCCTGTTAGCCAGCGCGTGCAGGAACATCTCGTTGTGGGTCACCATAATGATGGCCCCGTCGAAGCTGTCCAGGGCTTCCAGAAGGGCGTCGCAGGACTGCATGTCCAGGTGATTTGTTGGCTCATCAAGAAGGAGCAGGTTCGAGGGAGTGACCAGCATCTTTCCTAAAAGGACACGGCTGCGTTCCCCTCCGGAGAGGACTTTTATCTTCTTCAGGGCGTGATCCCCTTCAAACATCATCGCCCCGCTGATGGTCCGGGCCCTTTCCCTGTTGCCCAGAGGATCGGAGGCCAGTATCTCCTCTTCAACGGTCCGATGGTCCTCCAGCATGCTTGTGTGTGTCTGGACAAAGCAGGAAGAACGCAGGTTGGGGCTGTTGTTGATGCGGCCGGAAAGAGGGGTCAGCTCTTCGGCCAGGAGTTTCAACAGGGTGGTTTTCCCTTTGCCGTTTTTCCCTATGATGCATATGCGGTCGCTTCTGCCGACGGAGAGGCTGAAACCATCTATGAGCGGTGACGATGAGGCATCGTAGGAAAAGGAGATATCCTCCGATGAGAGGAGAAATTTTCCCGGCATGGGGGCAAAGAGAAAGTCGAAATCCAGGTCTTTGACCTTTTCCAGCTTATCCAGTTTCTCCTTTTTTTGCAGGGCCTTGACACGGGACTGGACGAGATTGGCCAGCCGGGCTTTGGCGCGGAACCGGCTTATGAAAATCTCCATCTCCTTCCTTTTCTTCTCATCATTTATCCGGGTTTTCTCGTGGATCTCCTCCTCCCGGATGATCTGCTCATAGAGCTTTTCCGTATTGCCGGCAACCTTTTTGATTTTGCAGCGATGAATTCCCAGGATATGGGTGGTTACTGTGTCCATGAAGGAACGGTCATGGGTGATGAGCATCATCTCGTTGGGCCAGGTCCTGAGAAACTGGGAGAGCCAGCGAATGGAGGTGATGTCCAGATAGTTCGTGGGCTCGTCCAGAAGGAGCAGATGGGGTGCCGAGACCAGTGTCTTTGCCAGATTGAGACGAACCTGGTATCCGCCGGAGAATTCCCTGGGATGACGTTTAAAGTCCGAGGTGGTAAATCCCAGACCGGAGAGTATTTTCTCCACCTGCCAGACCTCGAACCTCTGATCCTCCGGAAGACCCAGGCATCCTTCTTCCAGTAGTGTGGGGCGTGTAAAATGGAGATGCTGGCTGACATGACCCACCCGGTAGTGTTTGGGTATTGTCACGGAACCGGCGTCCGGATGCTCTTCCCCGATGATAAGACGGAAAAGGGTGGTCTTCCCGTGTCCGTTGCGGCCCACAAGACCGAGGCGCTCACGCCGTCCCAGGGAAAAGCTTATATCGCTGAAAAGGAGCTGTGTGCCGAAGGATTTTGTCAGGTTTTCTATAATAATCATCGGATCATTTCTCTCGGTGTCTTTCTGGGAACTATATCCGGAGAAAGGGACTATTAATCAATGAATTTTTATATTGTAAAAATCAGCTTTTCCAGGCGTATCAGGAGAATTACCGGGTGTGAACCAGGCGGCAATACATGCTTTTCACTTGACTCTATGTGCCAGGGATGCTTTTAATCAGGGTAGTGGCTGCTTGCAGATCCTGCCGGAGGAGGAGGATGAGAATAGTCGATTTGGCAAAGATGCTTGAGGAAATGTTTCCTCTGCGTCTACAGGAAAAATATGATAATGCCGGCCCTCAGATCCTCTTCCGGGAAGAGGCGGTTGTCTCGGTACTGATTTCGCTCGATCTCGACAAAGGGGTCGTTGCCGAGGCGGTCGACCGGGGATGTAATCTCATCATCACCCATCACCCCCCCTTATTTAAGCCTCTAAAAAGCATGGATTCCGCTGATCCAAGGTCTGAGTTGATTTTTTCCCTGATAAATAACAGGATCAGTCTTTACGCGGTTCATACCAATCTTGACAAGGTCTATTACTCACGCCTGGGGGAAGCCCTGTGTCTTAGGGAGGGACGGCTCCTCTATGAGACCGATGTTCTTGATGAGAACACTCCGGTGGGTTTCGGATTCCTGGCGGAACTACCGGAACCCCAGCCACTGAGACTGTTGATGAAAAGAATCAAAGAGGGTCTGGCGACAGATTACCTGATCTATTCCGGGGATCCCGAGGTGTTGGTGAAGCGTATGGCTATTATCAACGGGGCCGGCAGCAGCTTTATTGAGCGTATCGCTTCCGCCTGGATGGCAGATTGCGTTTTGACCGGGGACGTGGGCTATCATCAGGGACGGATGGCGCAGGATTACTCCCTGGCGGTGATCGATGCGGGTCACTTTGGGACCGAAAAAGTGCTCATGCCCTTTCTGAAGCAGCAACTGGCAGGGAAGCTAAGGAAAGCGGATGGGGGGAAAGAAATTTCCCTGCATCTTGCCGAGGAGGAGAGGAGTCCCTTCCGTCTTTTCCGGGATTGAGGAAGGCCTTTGCTTACGGGAGTGATTGCCGGGTACCGTGATCCATGGATACCGGCATCCGGAAGGGGTGATGTGATGAAGCGAGAAGAAGCGAAACGTATCTTGGAACGGATAGGAAAAAAAGATGTATATACACAATCAATTCAAATATGAGGAAAATACATGAAGGCAGCCATAGGTGATATCATTCAGGGTTTTAAACTTCAGGAGGTTCGGGATGTTCCGGAGGTACATTCACAGGCATATCTCTTTGCCCATGAGAAGACCGGGGCACGGCTTCTCAAACTACAGAATGAGGACGACAACCGGGTTTTCTCCATAAGCTTCCGAACGCCGCCTGCTGATGATACCGGACTCCCGCATATTCTGGAACATTCCGTCCTCACGGGATCGCGGCGATTCCCGACAAGGGAGCCCTTTGTAGAACTTCTCAAGGGATCCCTTAAAACCTTTCTCAATGCCATGACCTTCCCTGATAAAACGATGTACCCGGTGGCCAGCAAAAACGAGGCGGATTTTTTCAATCTGATGAATGTCTATCTGGATGCCGTTTTTTTCCCCAACATTTATCAGGGACCGGAAACGCTGATGCAGGAGGGATGGCACTATCACATGGAAGACGGCAATTCTCCCCTTACCCTGAGCGGGGTCGTCTACAATGAAATGAAGGGGGTTTTCTCCACTCCGGAGAACATACTGTTCAGCCGTATACAGAAGGAGCTCTACCCGGACTCCCCCTACGGTTTCGAATCGGGAGGAGACCCGGAGGCTATTCCCACCCTGACCTATGAACAATTCCTGGCTTTTCATAAGCGATATTATCATCCGGGAAACAGTTATATCTATCTCTATGGAAACGGTGATACGGAAAAGGAGCTGCGCTTCATCCATGAGGAGTATCTGAACGGTTTCCGCAGGGAGGAGATTGATTCTCGGATTACCCTGCAGAAGCCCTTCACTGAACTGAAGTATGCGGAATGCGCCTATCCCCTCTCTCCTGAAGAGGAGATTGAAGGCAAATGCTTTTTCGGCCTTTGCTATTCCTTCGGACTGTCTACGGACCCCGTCTTTTATCTGGGGGTCGAGATCCTCAAACATATGCTTCTATCCACTCCGGCAGCCCCGCTGAAAGAGGCTCTCATCAAGGCCGGAATAGGTAAGGATGTCATTGGGGTTGTGGAAAACGGTATCCTCCAACCCTTTACCGGGGTGATCGCCAAATATTCGGAGGAGGACAGGCTTGATGATTTCCAGCGGATCGTCAGGGATACCCTCACGGCCCTCGTGAAAGGAGGTCTCGATTCGGATCTCATCGAGGGCAGTATTAATCATGCGGAATTTAAGCTTCGGGAGGCGGAGCATGCCGGGATTCCCAAGGGTCTCTACCACAACATGCACTTGATGGACAGCTGGCTCTATGATGCAAGCCCCTTTATTCACATATCCTATGAGGCGACCCTGGATATAATCAAACGGGAAGCGGGAAACCGCTACTTCGAGCGGCTGATAGAAAAGGTATGGCTCAGCAATCCTCACGGGGTTCTGGTGATTCTCAGACCTTCCAGGGGCCTGGCGGAGGAGCGGGAGAAGAGACAGCGGGAAAACCTGGACAGTTACCGATCATCTCTTTCCGGTGAAGAGATCGAAACCCTTTGGGAGAACAACCGCCGGCTGAGGGAGAGACAGGAATCGCCGGATTCCGAGGAGGCCCTTAACACCATACCGCTCCTCTCACTTCGGGATATTCGGCCGGAGGTTCAGTGGCAGGAGTCGGTGATGGGCAGTGAGCAGGGTGCCACTCTCATGCACCATCCTGTGGCAACCAATAAAATCGCTTATCTGAAACTGCTTTTCGACAGCAGGGTTGTCCGTCAGGATCTGATACCCTACATAAGCATATTAAAAGGGATGCTGGGCAAGCTGAATACCCGGAAGAGCAGTTATGGTGATTTGTCCAAGCGAATCAACATCCATACCGGCGGTATAGGGTTTCACGTGGAGAATTTCACGAACAAGGAGGATCACCGGGAATACCGCCCCTTCCTTGCGGTCAACTCCAAGGTGCTCTATGACAAACTGCCCCGTCTGATGGATCTGCTGCAAGAGATCCTTCATGACACACTCTTCGATGATCCGGACAGGATGTTGGAGGTGATAAGGGAGATGAAATCCCGCTATGAGATGAACATCGTGCCCCAGGGACATTCACTGGCGCTCAGGCGGGCTCTGTCTTTTCTTTCCCCATCGGGGCATTATGAGGATCTGGCCTCGGGGGTGGCCTATTATCGGTTCCTTGTTTTATTGGAAAAGAATTTTCGGGACCGGTTCGATGAGATACGCTCTCATCTGTACGCCCTTTACGGGAATATATTCTGCCGTGATCGAATGCTCATCAGCCTGACTGCAGAGTCGGAAGGGGAAAGAGCCTTCCGGGAATCATCAGCACCCTTTTTCGGATCCCTTGAGAACCAGTCCTGTGAGCTTCAGAATTATGATTTTAAACCTGCACCTGCCAGGGAAGGTCTGATCGTTGGGCAGAGTCAGGTTCAATATGTGGCCCGGGCTGCCAACTACCGTGATCTGGGCCATGTTTTCAGCGGACGAATGCATGTCCTCTCCTCGGTGATACGTCTGGATTATCTCTGGAATCAGGTGCGGGTACAGGGCGGGGCCTACGGGGCGTTCATGTCCCTGCAGAGAAACGGCAATGTGGGACTGGTTTCCTATCGGGATCCTCACCTGGCCCGGACACTGAGGGTTTATGACGCGGCAGGAGAATATCTTAAAGAATTCAAGGCCAGCGAAAGGGAGATGACCAAGTATATCATCGGTACCATATCAGATCTGGATCGGCATCTTACGCCTTCCCAGAGGGGAGAAAAGGCACTGGCCATTCATTTGAGCGGTGTCACCCGGGAAGAACTCCAGAGAGAACGGGAAGAGGTTCTCCTCGCCAGGCCGAAGCAGATCGTGGAGTATGCCGCTATGCTGGAGGATATCACCCATGAGGAGCACCTCTGCGTCATCGGGAGCGAAGCGAAGATCCGCGAAGACGAGAGGCTCTTTGGCAGCGTGGAGAATCTTATGGTATAGAGCAGCCTTTCTCCCGGGCGTAGGGTATTACCGGGAGCCCTTTTTGGGTGATCTCTTTCCTCCTCCCTTCCGGGGTTTCTCCTCAGCCAAGGGTTGAATTTCCTCAATAGGATCGGGTATGGAATCTGTTGTCACCGGTATGATCTCGAATTTTGGTCTAAATCGGCTTTCTACGGATTCTCTGAAACGGTCTATGTAGCCGAAAAGAGCCGGAACGACGAAAAGGGTCACCAGGGTGGAGACGAGAAGGCCTCCTACGACAGCGATACCCATAGCCGTGCGGGATGAGGCCGCCTCGCCCCAGCCCAGGGCTGTGGGAAGCGTACCGGCGATCATGGCAAAGGTGGTCATGAGAATTGGCCTGAGCCGTATGATCCCAGCGTTCTTGATAGCCTCGTTACGACTCATGCCGGAACGTACCCCCTCCAGTGCAAAGTCCACTAGCAAAATAGAGTTTTTTGTGACCAGCCCCAGAAGCATGATGACCCCGATCATACTGAAGATATTGAACATCTCCCTTGTAATGAAAAGAGCCAGGAAGGCGCCCGAAAGGGCCGGCGGCAGAGCTGAGAGGATGGTGGCCGGGGTGATGAAGGATTCATAGAGACTGGCCAGAACCAGGTAGATGAAGATGAGGGAAAGGATGAAAGCCACAACGA
Organism: uncultured Spirochaetia bacterium; assembly: GCA_937967705.1. GTDB lineage: Bacteria > Spirochaetota > UBA4802 > UBA4802 > JAGODF01 > CALCJG01. The sequence goes on along the minus strand of CALCJG010000294.1, from coordinate 2,713 downwards.
TGTTCTGCAGAAGCTCGCCATAGCTTTCCGCCTGCCCGATGAAGGAATAGCTCATGTCCTTGGGAAGGGGGATCTCTTTTTTCATGATCTCTTCAACCTGCGATATGGCATTACCCACACCCCCGCCCTTGGCGAGGTTGGCGGATATCTGTATAACCCGGGATCGGTCCTGGCGTAAAATGTAGGAGGGGCCCAGTTTTTCCACAGCGGTACTTATGGCCCCCAGAGGGATCATCTTGGGAGGCCCCTGGGTGTTGGCGTTGGGTATGCGGGTATGAGAGTAATATTTCCTCAGGTTGCGCTGCTCCGGTTTCAGCCTCATCCGTATGTCATATTGTAGACCCTTTTCATGGAATTTACCAATCACCGCTCCTGCGACATGATAGCGCAGCTCGGATCCCACAGCGCCGGATTCCACCCCCGCAAGCTGCATGCGCTTGGGGTTGAGGTTCACCTGGAGTTCCGGCTTTCCGGCCTGGGAACTGGTCATAATCTCGGCCAGGTCAGGAATCTTATTCATCCGCTCGATCAGCTTTTGCGAATACTTTTCGAGCTCCTCCAGGTTGTCGCCGGCGATGTTCATGATGAACGGATAATTGGATCCGCTTCCCGTTGTCGTGTAGTTGCTGACGCTGGGCTTGGCATAAGCAAAATCCTTTAGAAGACCGCGGACAACCTCCTTGAGCTCGATGGAACCCCTCTTGCGCTGTGACACGGGGAGGAGACTCAGGGAAATGGTCGACTTGTAGGGTTCTCCTTGATCGCCGCCGATAACCGTGGACATGAGGTCCAGTTCCGGTAGTTTTTTTATCTTCTCCTCGATGAGATTGGCCACCTTCTGGGTGCCATCAAGGCTCGTTCCAGGAGGCATTTCTATTGTGACCATGAATTCTCCCTGGTCGCTTTCCGGGATGAAGGTTTTTTTAATCATCTTCAGGGTGCCCAGACTGACTAAAAAGGTTAGCGTGGTAATCAGGATGATGGTTACAGGTCTCCTGAGGGTGAAGTCGATGATAATGCCGTAGTATTCCTCCAGTTTAAGCTGCAATTTGTCGAAGGCCTTTACCACTGTGTTACGGGACTGATGCATCTTGCCTGCGAAATAGGCACTCAGCATGGGGGCAACCGTCATGGCATCGAAAAGACTGATAAACATGGCAAAGACGACGGTCAGACCAAACTGTTTGAAGAACTGACCGATGATGCCCTTGAGGAAACCGACAGAGGCAAAGACCGAGACGACCGTAAGTGTGGTGGCGACAACCGCAAGGGCTACCTGTGTAGTGCCGATCTCCGCCGCCTCTACGGGATGTATCCCCTCTTCCAATTTGCGGAAGATGTTCTCTCGGACGACGATGGCGTCATCAATCAGCAGACCCACTGTGAGAGACAGCGCAAGCAGGGTCATGACGTTGATGGTAAATCCCATCAGGTACATCAGAATGAAGGCTCCCAAGAGGCTGTTGGGGAGCGCCAGACCTGTGATGACGGTGGAGCGGACATTGCCCAGGAAAAGATAAACCACGAACACTGCCAGAACAATACCAATGAGTATGGCCTCCACAACGTCCTTGATGTTGATGCGGATCCATTTGGAACCGTCATAGACGCGGGATATCCGGGGATGGCCCTCTTTGTCTTTCATGGACTTGTTGATCTTGTCGATCTTGGCGAGAACGCCGTCAGCCACGTAAACCGTATTGGCCCCGGACTGTTTGCGTATATCCATCAGCAGGGCCGGTTTGTATTCCCGTTTTTTCTGGATGGATTTCCCTGAACCGAAAAATCGTTCCCAGATGCCCGTCTTCTTGGATTGAGCGTCTTCCACCGGGGCATAGAGAAAACCCCGATTTGTTTCATCCTCGGCGCCGTCGATGACCTGTGCTACCGATTTCAGGGGAACACTGTTGAAATCCCCAGTAAACTGTATGGGTATATTTTCCAGCTGGGTTAGATCGTTAAATTCCGCTATGGTTCGGAAGGCGATTTCCGAGGAATCCTGTTCATATTTTCCGGCAGGGACGTTGAGACCGGAGTTGAGAATTTTTCTGGCTATGGTTGCGGCTGAGAGTTCGTAATCGTTCAGCTTATGAATGTCCAGTTCCACCTGTATTTCCCGGCGTGATCCGCCGATTATGGTAACCGAACCCACATTATCAACCTGCTCGATGCTGGGTTTGATGATCTCCTTGGCCAGGTCGTAGAGTTTGGTGGGGGGCAGATCGGCGGAAACCGCAAGACGGAGTATGGGTTGATCTGTGGGATCGAAGCGTTTTATGAGGGGCTCCTCGATGCCGTCAGGTAGTGTGGGGCGTACCAGGGCAACCCGGTCGCGTACCTGCTGTTCTGCGTACTTGATGTCCGTTTCGAGAGTAAACTCGGCTATCACCAGGGAGACACCCTCCATGTTGCGGGAGGAGATGCGTTTGAGGCCGGTGATGGAGATAATCTCATCCTCCAGGGGTTTGGAGATGAGGTTCTCAATCTCCTCTGGGGCCGCTCCCAGGTAAACCGTCTTGATCTGGATAATGGGGAAATTGATTTCCGGGAAGAGGTCCACCCCAAGGCTCTTGAGGCTGATAAAACCTGTAATGAGCATCAGCAGGACAAGACAGGAGATAAAGATGGGTCTTTTAATGGATAACTTGGCAATATTCATAGGGGAACCGACCTGCTCGTAGATTGTGGTAGATCTGCAGCACAAGGGAATCTT
>CALCJG010000293.1 GCA_937967705.1 uncultured Spirochaetia bacterium | reverse complement strand
AACACAAACGTTATTGATAATACGCTGAAATTCAAGCAGAAACTTGCCGTTGAGTAAGGAAGAGATGTGCTTCTTCATGTTATCGGGAAAAAGGGGATAAACTATTTAAAGTTCATCGGTGAGCCGATGCATAAGTCAGAATCCAATTTAGAGGATAAGCTGACATTCAATGATGCGGCTACCCTTGGAAATGAGCTCATTAATCTCTTCATTTCCGGTGAATTGGATGAAGTTTATGTATCCTATACAAAGGTAGTATCCTCAGCATCGCAGAAGCCTGCGCTTTTCAGACTGTTACCAATAACACCTGAAACAAAGGACATTACGGATCAGGCATCGGAATTTCATGTGGACTATATTTTCGAGCCCAATGCGTATCAGGTTTTCTCTTCGCTGCTGCCGCTGTATGTGAAGGTAAAGCTTTATACTTCATTGCTTGAGTCCGGGTTCTCTGAACAGTTCGCTAGACGTGTTGCGATGAAAAACGCCACCGATGCCGCTACGGATATGATAAGAGATCTTACAATCCGCTATAACAGGGCGAGACAGGCGAAGATTACCAATGAGATCGCCGAGATCGTTGGCGGTGCATCGGCGCTGTAATTGACGCTATATTTAGACATAAGGTCGCAGCTTTAAACGATATTAAGTAAAGTAAGGAGTATGTTATGAGTCAGGCTACTGGAAAGGTTGTACAGGTTATCGGATCTACTCTGGATGCGGAGTTTCCGGAAGGTCAACTGCCGGAAATCTATAATGCTTTGATCTTAGAAACTGAAGTTATGGGTGAGAAAATAAAGCTGACCTGTGAGGCACAGCAGCATCTTGGTGGTAACAGGGTACGTGCTGTTGCTCTAGCATCAACTGATGGCATAAGGAGAGGAACTTCAATCGTTGATACGGGTGCTCCTATATCGGTTCCGGTCGGTGAAATAACACTGGGCCGTATTTTTAACCTTCTGGGGGAACCGGTTGACAAAAAAGGGGAAGTCAAATCAACCGAGAGAAGACCCATTCATCAGGATCCTCCGAAATTTGATCAGCTTGAACCAAAAGCTGAGATATTCGAAACAGGTATCAAGGTTATCGACCTGCTGGCTCCCTATATCAAGGGTGGAAAAACCGGACTGTTCGGTGGTGCAGGTGTAGGAAAGACGGTCGTTATCATGGAGCTTATCAATAACGTAGCTCAGCAGCATGGGGGTTTCTCTGTATTTGCCGGTGTGGGCGAAAGAACCCGTGAGGGTAATGACCTCTGGCTTGAAATGAGGGAGTCTGGTGTTATCAACAAAGCCTGTCTGGTTTATGGACAGATGAACGAGCCTCCCGGAGCAAGGTTGCGTGTTGCTCTGACAGCTCTCACGATGTGTGAGTATTTCCGTGATCTGTCCGGTAAGGACGTTCTGCTCTTCATCGACAACATCTTCCGTTTTTCCCAGGCAGGTTCTGAGGTATCAGCTCTCCTTGGCCGTATGCCCTCCGCTGTAGGATATCAGCCCACTCTTGCGACTGAAATGGGTGCGCTTCAGGAGAGAATTACTTCGACCAAGAACGGTTCAATCACATCTGTACAGGCCATCTATGTTCCTGCTGACGACTTGACAGACCCTGCTCCGGCAACGGCTTTTATCCATCTGGATGCCAGTACCGTTCTCTCTCGTCAGATTGCAGAAAAAGGGATTTATCCCGCTGTGGATCCGCTTGAGTCTTCTTCCCGTCTCCTTGCTCCAGAGCTTGTAGGACAGGATCACTACGATGTGGCTATGGAAGTCAAGAGAATCCTGCAGAGGTATAAAGATCTTCAGGATATCATTGCTATTCTGGGTATGGATGAACTTTCTGAGGAAGACAAACTTCTCGTTCAGAGAGCCCGTAAAATCGAGCGATTTCTCTCACAGCCCTTCTTCGTTGCCGAGCAGTTTACCGGAATGGCCGGCAAGTATGTAAAATTGGAAGAAACCATAAAAAGTTTTAAGGGATTGATCAACGGTGAATATGATAGTTTACCGGAGCAGGCCTTCTACATGGTTGGTCCTATCGAGGAAGCGGTGGAGAAAGCGAAGAAATTTCAGGCAGGTAAATAAGTTATGAGTATGAAAATAAATTGTACCGTATTAACACCTGATCGGGTACTTTATGAGGGAAATGTGGAGTTTGCTGTAGTACAGGCATTTGATGGAGAAATGGGTTTTCTCTACAATCACTCACCTCTCGTATCGGAGCTTGGTTACGGGGAAATCAGGCTTCATAGTGGAAATGATGTGAACAGGTTGGTCGTAGAGGGTGGTCTGGTCGAGATACGGAACAATGAGATGATCATTCTGGCAGAAAATGCCATAAAGAGGAATGATCTTTCAGCGCCGGAAATTGAAAAAAGACTCAATGAACTGGTGACTCAGGAAAAACCTGCTGATAAAACGGCGAAGCTCATGATGGACCTGGAAGTGAAGAAATTGAAAGCACGGCTGAGGGTCGCCTCCAAATAGAATAATGAAGAGAAGATAATGAGAAGGAGGGTGTGAAAACATCCTCCTTTTTTTTTCTATTTAGCGGTTAATGGGCAGGTTTATATTATCCAGACAAAAGGATTATAAATGATTAATACAATTCAAGCAGTCTGTCCGATAAAGAGAATGAGGGGATAACTATTTTTTTATTCGGTCGGAATTATCCTTTATTTTATTATAGTATATTAATATTATAAAGGCAATTGGGAGCCATAAAGATTGCTATGAAGAAAATTCTGGATAAAAATGAACATAAAGGTGTTTCAACTCGTAAATTCGAAGAGATGACAGATATATCAGATGCTGTTACTGATTTAACGATAGAGGAAGATGAAAACATCAGTTCTGTGGATGATGAGATTCACGAAGAACAGAGATTTGAGGAAGTGGCCCAGAAGGGTCAGGCTATGCATATGAATGTTGATAATCATAAAGAGAAAGCAAATTCTCTCATAAAGGATGATGTCATTGATAATAATGATATAGACCTGGAATTGTTATCTCATGAGATTGACAGTATGAATGAGGTTAAAATTAGCGACATCCCTAGGGATATCGAAGGAAATGCAGGTGGAAACGGGGGTAAACGGACTGTAGAAATCGAGGAAAAAAATGTTGAACGTTTGTTAAAAAGTGATAAGCCTGTGTCAATTGACGAGCAGATAGAAGATATGCTGAAGCAGGATAAATCAATGCAGTATCTCGGGGACGATGACGTTATCTTAGCTGATGAAAAAAAACATGAAAGGACTGATCCCGATGAAACGGATGAGGTACTCTTTGATGATTTATTGGATGATGATTTTGTTATAATTGAGAAAAACTTTGATTTGAGCCCGGTAGAAAAAGGGGAGGATTTAGTATTAGAAGATGCGACCATATCGAGGGATGAATCCCAGAAAAATGAATACACCTCTGAAGAAAAAAATATTCCTGAAAACCGCTCCGATACTCTCGTCATTGAGATTCCAGAGAGTTTAAAAGAAAGTCTCGGAGGAGAATTTACTCCACGAAAAATCAAACCAATAGACCTGAAGGAAGCGGAGAGAATTGCAAATGAGGATATCCTATTCCTGACAGAGGATGATCTGGTCGAAGAGCTGCAGGGTATTGATCTAAAACCATTGACCAATCCGGAAGTTAAAGCTCAAAAATCGGATGTTGTTATAGAAAATAAAGAATCGATTGAAAAGAAGGCCGTACAGTCCCTGGAGATTGCTGATACTATCGATGAGACTGCTTACGAAGGTCTTGCATCGCCTAAGAAAGAGGAAAAGGAAACGATCCGGGAGTTGGAGGAATATGAAAAACTGGTTCAGGATGAATTCACAGAAATAAAGGATGCCCCGAAGGATCTAAGAATAACATCCATTGAGGATGTGGCTTCAAGTCATCTCAAAGCAGGGGATGCCGATAAGGGAACACAAGAGGTTTCAACATCGATGGCTGATGAGAAGAACGATATATCACCGCCATTGATAAAAGAAGAGGAAATCCCGGTTGTTGCAAAAGATACAGAAGAAAAGGTTGTTTCTTCTAAAACGAATGACAGGATGGATTCTTTCCCGACACCGACTGGTGAAGTGGCTATGATAGGGAATCAAGCGGGAAATGTGGAGGGGGGGGAATTTCAGGATGTCGTAAAATCTGAACCCGAAATAATGATGGTTCCTGAAACCGAAAAGACAAAGATTGAGGAATACAGAGCAGAGTATCCAGACAGCCCGATAGAAACATCTGAAGTAATTGAATCAAAGGATCAGGAAAGAGAAGTTACCTTGCCTGTAGAACCCCTTGAGAGGGAAGTATTACCTTCATCTATGATCATCCAGGCAGGTGATCATAATGTTCATTTAATCGATGATGACCGCGTGGAAAAAGAGATACGCTCGGATGAGTCGATCTTCGAGCAGACTGAACTGGATAAAATCACCTCCAGTGTAGTTGAGGTCGTCGAGGGGGATGTCAGGATTCTCCCGGAGGCAAGTGTTGAAGAGGATATGGAGAAGGTTGCATCCGTAATGAGCGGAACGGCACTGGCATTTGAAGATCTTCTTATTGACTTGGAAGGAGAGTATAAATTCACTGATGAAGAAATCGGGTTTGTTGATGATTCTTTTATGAAAGACCTGTCGAATCTGATGGAAACAGCGGTTTTAAAACATGAAGATGAAGCAACCAAAACCGTTACCCATGCAGTAGAGATTCTCGGTATGACTTTGGATGAGGTTGAAATCATCGACAGAGATGTCTTTAAACGGGAATATGAGAGAATTGATATTGAAAAGATCCACCCCGCCATGGGAATTGGACAGGACCAGCATCAGGATGATTTTCAGGTCGTCCAGGATTATACCTATTTTCTTCCGAGGAAGGATAGTTTATCCGAGGAAGAGAAGGCCAGTATTGCCAAAGATGTGTCTGGGGAAGGAGCGGTTGTATTTGAAGAGGATACGGATGAAATAGAAAAAAAACTGCATGAATTAACGAATAGAAGACCAAAAATAGCATCGGGGAACATTCATGACATAAGTGATAAAATAGTAATAATCGAGGATGAAAGGGATATTGAAAGATTTGTGGAGGAAGTGCCCAGAGAAAAGCGGAAAAACATCAAGAAGTTATTAAACTATCTTGATGGTTTGTTTGAAAAGCTTCCCGAAGACGTCATAGCCCGATTCGCCGAATCGGAGTATTACAACCTGTATGTGCAGATTTTGGATGATTTGGATAAGTAGTTATGGGATTACTAGAGAAGGCGTATGAATATAAAAAGCATATCAACAGTAAGGGCAAAGAGACCCTTCTGGATCGTATAAAAGGGCCTGCTGAAACGGAATTCGTTCATGAAAAAAGCACCCCATCTGATGACTTTCTTGATGATCAGGATCAGATTATAGGAATAACACCAGAGGTTTCCGATGATATCCCTCTTTCAGGAGATGCAAGGCAAAGAATTGCAGATGTTGATGATCAGGATTTTTCTCAAGGGGTTGAGGATCAGGATATTATTCTGAGTGAAAAGGATCTGGAAGATCTTAGTTTTGGAGATGAGCTTGGCAGGGAGCAAAAGGGCGATAGGGGTGGAGGTTTGGATGTTGATGATGATCTCTTTACCCTGCCGGATGAAGAAACCGTTTCGCCGCAGGATATACTTGATACTCAGAAGAAGAGTGATGCATTACCTGTGGCAAATGACCGAATTGACGATGATATGGTAGGAAAGTATACGGAAAGTAGGAAAATCCTGCCGGATAAAAAGGCGGTTGTCGATGTCTTTGGCCCGGAGGACGTGCCAGATATGGAAGTCATCGGTAAACAGATGAAAAATCCGGAAGTAAGAAGTATGGAAATGAACGACAGGCTGAAGGCTGTGAAAAGCAAGGATGTATCGCCCATAGAGGATGAAGAGGGGGACGCAATTCTTGAGGATGTTGATCATGTTCGCATGGAAAAAAACAGGCCACCCTTGTCGGACATGGATGAACAGGAGATACGGATATCCCCGGACATCGTGAATGAAGGGGATAAGAGTGTCGATGTGGACCGTGACAATCAAATCTCCGATATTGAACCTGGTATGGTTGTAAAACACGATAAGAAATTCCATGATTTTATGGTTTTATATGAAATTGGAAAGGAAATAGTAAAATCGGAAAACAGAAAGGAACTCTATGATGTGGTCCTCTTCTCGATTATGGGTCAGATCGGCGCTTCTTCATCATCAATAATGATTGCTGATCCGGACAACGAGAGAAGGTTTATTATTGCTGATTCAAGAGGTGTGACGATAAGAAATAAAAAGTTATACTTTGATGTGCAGGATAAAATATTAGGGGATATTCTCAAGCGCAAGGATATCATTGACTTGGAAGAGTATAAAAACCAGCCCGAGCATCGGGATGAATACTATAAATATATATCCATAGATGCAAGGCTGATTTCACCACTGAACCATGATGGCAATGTTATTGGAGCAGTCGTACTTGGAGATAAAATCACGATTGGAGATTACTCAGACGAGGAAAAGGATTTTATTCTTTCAGTTTCAGAAATTTCAGCTCTTGCGCTTCAAAAGATAAACAATCTGGAAAAGTACAAGGATGAGAATGAAAACTATAAACGGGAAATCGAGCACATTAATAATGTAGATTCCTTTCAGGATAAAATCGTCAGTGACGTTAGTTTAAAACGTCTTGAGGAGCTCATTGCCAGTGAGTTTAGTGATTTGGGGATTGCTGTCTTTGCTCTATATGTCCATGATGACAGACATGAAAAATTTTTCCCGCTTATTACTGAAAAGGAGGATTTTTTAGGATTAAAGGAGTCAAATTATTCCTTTGATTTACACCACCCCTTTATAGGCTATATCCATGAACTTAAGGAGGCTATCAAGGTAGAGGAGTTTAAAAGGATCAAGGTTATTAAGGATTCTTTCAGTGAGGGGCAATTGAGTAAAATGGAGTTTTTCTGGATATATCCCTTCAAATTTGGAAACAGATTGACCGGTTTTACGGTTGTCAATGACATCGAAGATCAAGACCGGGAGAAAGAGATTCACGACAAACTGGTCAGACTCAACAAGGTTTTGTTTTCCTACGTTCTGAATATTAAAAGTATGGATATCCAGGAAAATAAATATATTGATTATGTGGGTATAACCCTGAAGAGAATCGAGCGGGAAATCGAAAATGCAAAAAATCTCCGCATACCCCTGACACTGATCCTTTTCTCCATAAAAAACTTCAAGAGGTACTATAATCTCTTCGGCAACGATGAAGTGAAAAAAATCGTTGATACCTTCGAAATGGTAATAAGGAGTAGATTGTCCGATCCCGATTTTTCCGTTCGTTATGACAGAAACAAACTGCTGATGGTGCTCCCCGGAAAAAATAAAAAATTTGCTGTACCGCTTGCGAACACTATCCGGAACGAGATGATTCAGTCCTTCAAGAAAAAGGAAATGCAGTTACTGGTTACATTCCTTACCGCGGAGTATCCTGAGGACGGCGAGGACTTGAACCTATTGCTTGATAGTATTGACTAAATCAGATCTTTCGGAACAATAATCCCGGGTTGATTGGGCGTTTGTTTTTTCGAACCTCGAAATGGAGGTGCGGCCCCGTCGATCGACCAGTATTCCCCGAGAGGGCTATGAGTGTCCCCCTTCCCACGGCATCACCCTTTTTGATTAATATCCGTTTAAGATGTCCATAATAGCTGAAGTAATTATGGCTGTGCTGTATGACAACCAGATTCCCGTAGCCGCCTTTATAACCGGTGAAGACGACTCTGCCGCTTCTAGCGGCATGTATTCTGGTGCCCGGGGAACACGCTATATCGATTCCTTTGTGGAATTCATAGTAAGTTCGATTAAAAGGATCTTTTCGTCTCCCGAAACCGGATGTCAGTCGACCAATTTTCAGGGGGGATGAGAAGCCAGTTCCGAGGAAAAGGGATCTTTCTGTTTTGCTGATCTCTCCCCCTGGTATGAAGAGATGGGATTTGGTCCCCCCTGTGATGTTATTGATTTGATAAATATAGGATTTCTCGATGTTGAATTTTTTTGCTATTGTTTCGATGCTGTCCCCGTTGCCGTTTTCGTAAACGATGCCTCGCATGTTGGGAATAAAAATGATTTGTCCTGGTGATATATCTCCTGGCGAAGAAAGAGAATTTACTGACATGAGTGTGTCAATATTGAGTGAGCATCGAGAGAGAATTTTCCAGAAATTGTCTGATTTCTGGACATTGTATTTATAGAATAAGAGCTTGGGTAATGTTTGAGAATCCCTGTTGCTTCGAATTGTATAAATTCCCTTGCGGATGTCATTTCTCAGTATTTTAATAGAGGGATTGGAAAAATCAAGATTCTTCAAATATATCAGATTGTCCTGGGATGAATGAGCTGTAATAGTTAGGAATAAAAAAAGGGAGGTTATGATTGAGAATGAGAGTGTAATTCTGTTTATTTGCCCTTTAAATAAATTCATTGTTTAGAGTTGTCAATAATGTATTAAGGATAATTTACGATTATGTCGTATTATATTATCGGCAATTTTAATGATTTTATTAGATTTTACTATAATAGATAAGGTTATATTATCTATATGCTGGCAGGTTTTTATAAAGCTGGTTTTTTTCAGAAAAGTCTTGCAATGATGGGTATTTTAGGATAATGGGTATTACTAGGCGACTTGTCGGTAAATGATATTAAAAAGTGAAAAATAAACTGGAAGCTGAGTGAGGCTATGAAGGCTTTAATAAACGTAGGTGTTGCACAGATTGGTTTTGCAAATCAGCCCTCTGTTTTGAGGACCATTCTAGGGAGCTGTGTCGGGATTTGCATTTATGACAGGATGAAAAAAATGGGCGGGATGGCGCATGTGCTGCTTCCTAATAAAATTGGGGATGGCAAGGACGAGAAGTATGCAGATACAGCCATTCCGATTTTGATCAACCATTTGTTAAAGGATGGCTGTAAAAAGGAATTTATGTCAGCCAAAATTGCCGGCGGAGCCTCCATGTTCAAATTCAAGTCCAATATATCGCTGGGTGAGATCGGGTCCCGGAATGTTCAGGTTGCCCGGGAGATTCTTCAGAAGCATGGAATTCCTCTCATGGAAGAGGATGTCGGGGGGAGCATTGGCAGAGTGCTGGATTTTTTTATGGAAGACGGCAGGATGAAGGTTAAGGCCGCCGGTGAAGAGAAGCTGTTCTATAAAGTATAGGGAACACGGAGAATAACTACATGCTTACTCATGTAAAGAATCGAATCGAATCAATTATAAATAATATCAATCAGCTTCCATCCATACCGGAAGTGGCTAGTCATGTCTTGAACATGGTCAATAATCCTGATATCGATTTTAAACAGGTGGCTGCTGAAATCTCAAAGGATCAGGCCCTGACGACAAACCTGCTCAAACTTTGCAATTCGGCCTATTTCAGCAAGGGAAAGGAAATATCCTCTCTAGACAGGGCCATTGTAACCCTGGGAATAAAGGAGGTCAAGGATGCGGTTCTGGTTATTGCTACACGAACCGTGCTGGATAAAGTTGTAATGGGATATGATCTGACGAAGGGGATGTTATGGCAGCATGGTGTCGCTGTGGCCATGATGGCTAAGAAGATAGCGATGTTGACGGGAGAAAAGGCCCGGGCGGATATCGCCTTTACCGGAGGATTGATCCATGATGTTGGGAAAACCGTTTTGGCCCTTTTCGTTCAGAATGTATTCAAGGATATAATGAATGCGGTTGAGAATCAATCACTCTCTTTTCATTCGGCTGAAAAGGAGATCATGGGATTCGACCATCAGGAAATAGGGGAGAAGGTCCTGGAAAAATGGAAATTCCCCGAAATTCTCAAAGACATAGTCCGTTTTCATCACCAGCCGTTCGAATCATCCGAAACCAATCGGAAGATGGTTTCCATAGTGCATATTGCCAACTCTGTTTGCCTGATGGCGGGAATTGGGATTGGGAGCGACGGTTTGTTCCACGAACTGAGCACAGAGGCTATCGCCTTGACCGGCTTGGCGGATGTGCAGCTGGAAAGTCTTTATTCTGAAATACCCGAACTGCTGAATCAAACGAAAGATATTGTCTGATCTCGATTGACCTCATGTTTTTGATTAAGACATGCTCCCTCTGCGGGCGCAAATTGCGCTTTCCGATTGATAAAGGGAGGATTATGGTTAGATGTCAGTGCGGCAATAGCTTTCTGGCAGATCCCGATGATCCCGGGTTATTCCGGGACTCCTCCTTCGATTTAAAAGCGAAAAATACAAAAGCGAAAACAGGGGTGTTCCATATTGTCTCGTCACGCCTGAAAAACTTTGACTATAGGAAAGCACTGGATAGTTTCATTAACACGATTTTAGGCTGGAAATACCGACTCCAGAATTTCCACCTCCTCCCTGCTAATGACAAGAAAAAACTGATAATTCAAATCCTGCTCGTATTGCTCCTCATTGGTTTTGTAATTCTCCTGTTCTCAAAGCTTCTCTGTCAGGGAGAGGCGGAAAATGTTATCATATGACTTACCGAATAAACGATACGGCAGATTACCATAAACAGGAACTGGCTACCCTTGGGTGGGAGTGGACCGTTTGCAATATGCTGGAAAACAGAGAGAGCCCCTGCCGGAGGATTTTAAAGATTGATCAAAGTTATGGGTTACATCTTTTTGATTTCCTTGAAGAAAAAACAGGTTTCGGTGATGTTCATCGCCTTATTGAAGTTGGAGGCGGATATGGTTTTCTGATGAGGGATTTTCTATCCCGGAAAGGCGATCTTGCGCCTGTCATGGTAGACATTTCTCCTGTTCTTCTCGGGGAGCAGAAGAAGTGTCTGAAGGGGCATAAAGTTGAATTTATTCAAGATGATTTTTTTAATCTCGAAAAGTCATTTCTGCAGTCTTTTTCAATGGCGGTTTTCAATGAAAATCTCGGGGATTTTCCTACTGTTTGTGATCTGAAACCGGAAATTCTGAGTGCGGCTTCAGGCTCTGACCCCCTTCTGATTGAAATACGGAAATTCCATGATAAATATCAACTGCCACTGCCTGTACAAACCGGTTATACTGTAAACTTGGGGGCCCTGCGCGTTCTCGAGAGCCTCTGTGAGGCCGGGATACCCAGAATATTCCTTAGTGAACATAGCTGTGAATCTCGGGTTCCCCTAAAATGGGCTGATTTGATTGAAATTGAATCAACCGGCCATCCTGAGAGGATTAAACTTAAGGGGCATGATGAGTTCACAATTCAATTCAGCCATCTTGAAAAAATTGCGAATTATTATGATTATAAGTGTCTGAGAGGCCCCTTCGCCGATTATCTGGAACCGGAAATGAGCGATGAAATATACTTCATCATGAAAAGCAGATCATGTCATAAGGAAGAACATGAAGTGATCAGGCATTTTCTGGAGGATTTGTTTAAATACGAATACTTGCTTTTATGTAAATCCTGATTGGCTTATAAGATTTACATCAGGTATCCGCTGTCCCAGGACAGGCAGATACCTGCAGTTTTGAAGAGATCAGGGCTGAAGCTCCTTTTTTCTGAGAACAAGATGCTGATAATACTTGGATTTGATCTGATTTCCTTTTTCCAAGGCGTCGATCTTTCTGCTTAACTCGTCAAGGCTCAGTTTGTTAACCTTTTTATTTTTGACGGGACCTGCTGCTTCTCCCTGTACGGCCTGGGTTTCATCTGCCATGAATCTTACCTCGCTTGAATATGTACTTAATAGATTAAAGTATCAATAATGTCGTCCATTGATGTCAAGGCATTTTCCGGGGATAAAATGTGAAAAGTTAATGTGTTTCCAGTGCTTCCTTGAATTTCGGGATCGCTCTGCTTATCACGCTCTCCGGCACGCAATAGGCTATCCTGAAATATCCAGGTCCCCCGAAACCAACCCCCGGGACAACGAGAATGTTGAACTTCAGTAAATGTTTTACATAAGCAACGTCGTCAGGAATGGGGGATTTGCAAAATACATAGAAGGCCCCGTTCGGGTAGGCGAAAGAATATCCTGCAAATTTCAAACCTTCAATGAGTATGTCTCTCCGCCTTTTATAGGCATTTACATTTACTGAAATCTCGTTCAACCGGGCTACTGCCCTTTGCATAAGTCCTGGGGCGTTGACAAAACCCAGGATGCGGTTGCTCAAAATCAGGCCTGCCATTATCTTTTCCGGAGCGTCAATTTCCGGGTTTACGGCAATATACCCGATACGCTCTCCGGGGATGGAAAGAGTTTTAGAATAGGAGGTGGTTACGATAGAGTTTTTGTAATATTTGAGAATGCTGGGCACCCTAATATCGTCATAGACAATATCCCTGTAGGGCTCGTCAGATATAAGATAGATGACCTGATTGGTTTTACGGCAGTATTCCTCCAGAGCTTTGGCAAGGGAGGTGATTTGTTCCAGGGTATAGACTACTCCAGTGGGATTATGTGGAGAGTTGAGAAGAATAGCCTTGGTTTTAGCAGTCAGACAATCTTCGATCCTGCTGATGTTAA
>CALCJG010000292.1 GCA_937967705.1 uncultured Spirochaetia bacterium | reverse complement strand
CTTAGATTACGAAAGGTTGCTTAATCCTGTGTCCGGATAATCGGGGGAAGCCCATTTCTGACTATTTTCGGTTAAATGCCGGATAAAGGGGTCAGAGCCCCGTATTTTGCTCTTTCCCCCATCCCGTCCATTGCGATGGCCCCCTGCCCACATAAAATTGAAAACCTGTGACCGGAGAGCTATATCTTTAACATCAGGGTTTTTTCTCCCGGTGTATCAGAATATCTTGAGAAAAACGAATGGGAAACCGGGCCAAAAATGCCGACATTATCAGTATACTGAGGCAAGGCCCCTCAAGAAATAGTTATTGATTAATTGGGTATGTTCAGTATTTTCGTCTTTACGGGGTTTCATAGGAATTCCTTATCCCCCCGAAGACTGCACCAGAGACAAAGAAACCTTTCAATTCACTAATCAACTGAGCGAGGTTAAAAGAAAATATGGGTTTGGTACCAATTGTCGTTGAACAGACCAGCCGGGGTGAAAGATCCTACGATATCTATTCCCGGCTTTTAAAGGACCGCATTGTTTTTCTGGGGGAGGCCATCGACGATCACATATCCAGCCTCGTCATAGCCCAGCTCCTCTTCCTGGAAGCGGAGGACCCGGACAAGGATATATATCTTTATATTAATTCCCCCGGCGGAATCGTCACATCGGGCCTGGCCATCTATGATACCATGCAGTACATAAAACCGGACGTAGCTACGCTCTGCATAGGGCAGGCCGCCTCCATGGGCTCCCTGCTCCTGGCCGCCGGCGCCAAGGGCAAGCGTGCCGCCCTTCCCAACGCCCGCATCATGATACATCAGCCCGCTGGCGGATTTCAGGGTACTGCTTCTGACATCGAGATCCAGGCCAAGGAGATCATGAAAATCAAGGGCAAGCTGAACGGCATTTACGCGAGCCATACGGGACAGCCCCTGGAAAAAATTGAAAAAGACATGGATCGTGATTATTTTATGTCTTCTGAAGAGGCTTTGGAGTATACTATTATTGATAAGATCCTTACGAGAAAATAAGACTAGTTGAGGTTGATATGGCTACAAAAAAGAAAGAGCCCAATGACAAGTTGTTCTGCTCTTTTTGCGGAAAAAGCCAGGACGTGGTCAAGAAACTCGTGGCGGGACCGGGTGTTTACATCTGTGACGAATGCATCGATCTCTGCAATGAGATCGTATCCGACGATGTAGACAACAACATCCTCGAGAAAAACTTCGGGGATCTGCCCAAGCCTCCCCAAATCAAGGAGGTGCTGGACCAGTACGTCATCGGGCAGGACTCCGCCAAGAAGATCCTCGCTGTGGCCGTATACAACCATTACAAGCGCATCGCCTCCAACGCCAACATTAAAAAGGACGATGTGGAGCTGGAGAAGAGCAACATTCTTCTCATCGGCCCAACAGGGTCCGGCAAGACCCTTCTGGCCCAGACTCTTGCCCGTTTCCTCAAGGTCCCCTTTGCCATAGCCGACGCCACCTCTCTTACGGAAGCCGGTTACGTGGGAGAGGATGTGGAAAACATCCTCCTCCGCCTCATTCAGAACGCCGACGGCGATGTAAAGCGCGCCGAGATGGGAATCATCTATATCGACGAGATAGACAAGATCTCCCGCAAATCCGAAAATCCCTCCATTACAAGGGACGTTTCAGGGGAAGGGGTACAGCAGGCCCTCCTGAAGATCATCGAGGGAACCATGGCCAATGTCCCGCCCCAGGGAGGACGAAAACATCCCCACCAGGAGTTCATCTCCATCAACACCAAGAATATCCTGTTCCTCTGCGGGGGCGCTTTCGTGGGCCTCGAGAACATTGTGAAAAAACGCCACGGCAACAACAGCATGGGCTTCGGTGCGGAGATAAAGTCCGTAAAGGAACTCCAGGAGGAAAACATACTGGATAAGCTTCATACCGACGATCTTATCAAGTTCGGTCTCATCCCCGAGTTCGTGGGACGGCTTCCCATTGTGGCCTCCCTCTCTGAGCTGGACCGGGCTGCCATGATTCGCATACTCAAAGAACCGAAAAATGCCCTGATCAAGCAGTATAAAAAGATCTTCTCCTTCGAAAATGTGGAGCTGGAGTTTACCGAAAGTGCCATTGAGGAGATCGCCAACATTGCCATTGAAAGGGCATCCGGGGCACGTGGTCTGCGCTCCGTACTGGAGAAAGTAATGCTTGACCTTATGTATGAAATTCCCTCAATGGAACGGGTTGCCAAGGTTGAAGTAAATGATGAGATGATCAAGGGTCTCGGCAAACCCAAGCTGATTTTCAGCGAAGACGAGGAGAAGACGGCCTGACAGGCTTTGTAAAAAACGAGGATTCACCCATGAAGAGAAACGTAGATTTTAGTAAAAAATATCCCCTTTTACCTCTGCGGGATGTCGTAGTCTTTCCCCATATGGTCATTCCGCTTTTCGTGGGCAGGGAAAAATCTATAAACGCCCTGGACGCGGCCATGAAGTCCGACCGCCTCATAGTGCTGGCCACGCAGACCGACGCCCAACTCACCATGCCCCAGAAGGAAGACATCTATGAGATCGGAACAGTCTCTGAAATCCTTCAGCTCCTGAAACTGCCCGACGGGACCATCAAGGTTCTCGTAGAGGGTCTGGCGCGTGTTTACATCTCCGATCTTGCGGAGGAAGAGGACAAGCATTTCGAAACATCCATCAAGGATATAGAGCGTACCATCGAAGTGGATTCCGAGGTGTCCGCCCTTCGACGCAATGCCCTGGACGTTTTCGACAAATACATCAAGCTGAACAAGAAGGTTCCCCAGGAAGCCCTCACTACGGTCAGCGGTATAGAGGACCCGTCCCATCTCACGGACGTCATCGCCTCCCATATAAACATGAGAATCGAATTGAAACAGCAGCTCCTGGAGCTGGGAAACCCCAAGGAGCGCCTGGCCAAACTCGTTGAGTTCATCAACGGCGAGATCGAAATCATGTACATCGAGA
>CALCJG010000291.1 GCA_937967705.1 uncultured Spirochaetia bacterium | reverse complement strand
TATCCACTCGTGACTGGAGTTCAGACGTGTGCTCTTCCGATCTCCAACTGCCCAGTCCTTTTTTGATGAAGGACATGTATCAAGCTGTAAAAATCCTGCGCAATGCCATAAGCAACCATATCCTCGTAGGACTTTTCTCGGATTCGGATCTGGACGGTCTGACCTCCCTGACAATCATGCATGTTCTCTTTAAGAGGTTTAATCATCCCGTAGTCAGTCGGTATCTGGTTCAAAAAGAACAGTACGGATTGACCAGGTGTATTATCGATGAATTTCATCATCAGGGTGTTCGGCTGATCATCACACTGGATTCGGGAATCAGGGATATTGAGGAAATAGCCTATGCAAGAAGTCTTGGGATGGACGTCATCGTCTGTGATCATCATGAACCTGCCAACCAGCTTCCGGATGCCTGTATTATCAATCCCAAACAGACTCAATGCAGATATCCTTACAAGGAAATAGCCGGTGTGGGGGTTGCGTTTAAGCTCTGCCATGGTTTGTTAATGAGTTACCTCCCAGCTTTCAAACAAAACCATCTGGTATTGTTGGGATGTGAGCAAGGGATTTCATGTTGGAATGTTCGTGATGGTGTCATTGGCGAAGTCTCCCGATGCAATGACACAAAGAACCTGCTTGATTTACTAAAAAAATCAGTAGAGGTCTTTCTCTGGGAGGAGAGGGGTGATTCCATAAGTGAATTACTGAAATCCCACTCTCGCAAATTCCATGATTTACGCACCTTGAAAAATCTTTTGACCGAGGAGAATGATAATTATTTAAACAGGAATGGCAGTAATCTCTGTGCGGGTACCGAAAAATCCAATTCTGAGCATTTTAATGAACCAGGAGTTCTGAAAATTTATCGTGAAATCCAATTCCATAATTCGCCAAAAATACGTGAGTTCCTTTATGACATTGTTGGATATGTCGCGTTAGGCACAATAGCAGACATAGTCCCGTTAATCGGTGAGAGCCGTACAATCGTTTTTTGTGCTCTGCAGATCATGAACCAGAGAAAAGACGGACTATTCGCAGAAATCGTTGGGAAACGTGTTATAGATTCGAAGGTTTTAGGGTGGGATGTCGCTCCTCTCCTCAATACTCCGGGACGCTTCGGAAAAACAGAACTGACGGCATCATACCTTATTAACGATGACATTGTTGAAAGAAGGCGCATCATCGACGAGATAAAAATCATCAATGAGGAGAGGAAGGGGCTTATAGCAAGGCTTTATAAAAAAATAATTACAGATCTTCATTCAGAACGATCGGGTGATGTCATGGATGTCCATATAATCATACGTGATGATGTCCCTGAGGGGATTGCGGGACTGCTTGCAAACCGAATCTCCGAGTATGCAAGAAGACCGATTATCCTCATAACTGGGATGGACAATGCTGATATGGTTAAGGGGTCCGGACGATGTGCGGGTAACTTTAATTTTTTCTCCTATGTCGAACCCTATGCAGAAATGTTTGATAAAATCGGTGGGCACCCACAGGCATTCGGTTTTACAATTCACCGCAACCGGCTTGAGGAAATGTCATCGCATCTCTATTCCGCTTTGAAGAATCAGTATGTGGATGAGGCGATTGCGATAGACAAGGAGATATGCGTTGATGATGTAGATATCTCGTTTATAGAAGAGTTGAAATTGCTGGAACCTTTTGGTCACAAGAATGAAGAACCCGTTTTTTTGTCACGGCGTGTTCCGGTAAGGGGGTCACAAGCTTTTGGCGCGCAGTCAAATCACTTGAAACTGCTGCTGGGGATGGGGAACGGTATCGAGGCGATCGGCTGGAATATGGCGGACATGATACCACACTTCTTGGAGAGAGAAACCCTGGACATCGTTTTCAAGGCCGAGGTGAACGACTTCAACGGATATCGTTCACCCCGTCTTGTAGTAATCGATTGGAATTGAGTAGTGTGAGGCTATTTAATACCGGAAATGACAATCTCTACCCTGTCCATGCTTTGAATCTTTTTATTGATCTCAATCGGATAACTGTTCCCCATGCCTTCAGAGACGATCCGCTTCTGACTTACTCCTTTATTCTTCGTAAAATACAGGGTGAGTGCATCAGCTTTTTTCTGTGAATGGGTGTTCCCGGAATCTTTAGCCTTGGTATGGCCGATTACAGATATTTTGCTTCTCGGGTAGGCTTTGAGAACGGCATAAATCCGATTAAGGATCTCCTTGCCCTTATCATTGATGGTAAAACTGTTCTTATTGAAGATGATGCGGTCCAGTAGGACCCGTTTGTAGTTCGATCCATCCTTCTGCAGGTCAGCTTCCATCATTATAATCTTCATCCCTGATTTTTTTGATGAGCTGAGCGCGAGTTTTTTTAAGAAATCTTTTTCGATCTGCTGTTTCTTGTAACGCGCCTGTCGTGCTCGGGCGTTAGCAAAAGTCGTTTCAATCTCAACTATAGCCAGAATTGCATAATAGCCGGCCATGAGATATTCCTTTTCTTCATTGAACTGATAACTGGCTGTATCCAGATATATCTTGGCATCATAGTAGTTTTTAAAGGGTATAAATTCTTTCAGTTCGTCGTCTCTTTCCAGTTTTTCCATTAGTTTTTTCGCTTCGCTGATGTCAACTTTTACCTCTGACTTCTTACTGGCCCAGGCAAAATCGTTTTGTGAAGCAAAAAAGATTAGAGCAATTAGCAGCAGGGAAGAAAATATTATCAGGCGTTTCATTGCATACCTCCCGGATTATCTCAGATTGTTCTTTATATCCTGGATGTTTTTCAAAGAGGTTTCAGCATCCAGTAGCTCCTTTTTGGCACTGATAAGCTTGAAAAAGGCCAAAGCCTTGTTAATCTCGTAATAGGCTATATCTCGTTCATTTTCTTCTAGCTGTTTCTTGGCTTCCTTGATGTAGTCTTCAATCCGTGTTACTTCCTTGGGAGCATAGCTTTCAGCTCCATCGGACTTGACAGATTCGAGTTTTTCTTCTGTTTCCTTGATGAGCTTTTGCACTTCGCTGGCTGAATAACGATCTGCATAAACTGCCGTCGAAGCTAGGGAAAAAATGCACAAGGAGACTGTAATAAGCAACAAATTGAAACGCATGGATGACCCCTCTCACACAGAGTTTTGATGATGTATTAAAATTCCGATTTGCATTCGATGCGGCATTTTTCTTAACTTGTTCAAGCCGAGGAGTCAACAAAAAATTTCGAATTTACAAAATTGTAGAAATTTATATTTGACTTAAATAACTTGGAATATTAAAATAACTTTTTGAAAAACTGAACCTAATGGTTTGCATTGTTGAGTAGATCACTAACTTTGATTTTGTATTATATTATTGCGAAGAGGAAGTGATATGAATATTGAAATAAAAGAGAACGATAGTCAGGTCGACATAGTTGTACAGGGCGACATCGAGATGATGACTATAAAGGAGTTCAAAGAAAAGCTGTTCGACATAGGTCAAAACATAGATAAAAATGTAATACTTGATCTGTCGAATGTTGATTATATCGACTCTTCCGGCGTAGGGGTTCTTATCAGTCTAATGAAGCTTCAAAAAAAGAAAAGCAAACTTCTTAAGATAAGTAAAGTCAGCCCCAATGTGATGAATGTTCTTCAGTTGAGTTCCCTCTCGGATGTTTTCAATTTGTGAAGTTACAGAAGGGAATGCTTCTCTTCCATCCATGAAGATGTAAAACAGTAATAATCTTCCGGTAAAATGAATCAGTTAATGGACAATTTCCGCATCGGCTTGGGATATGATGTTCACGCGTTCTCTCATGAAAGGGTGTTATTCCTTGGAGGGGTGAAGATCGAAAATGTACCTGGTCTCCTGGGTCATTCTGATGCAGATGTCCTGCTTCATGCCATAATCGATTCAATTCTCGGAGCTGCGGGATCGGGCGATATCGGAGTGCATTTCCCTGATTCGGATGCTCGGTATAAAGGCATAAGCAGCATCCTTCTGTTGGAAAAGGCCTATCAATTCATTTCATCGGCTGGATTTGGTATTATTAATATTGATACGGTCGTCATCTGTGAAAAACCAAAAATCGCACCCCATATTCCCGCTATGAAAGATAAGATCTCCCAAGCGCTGGGTGGACTGCCACTGGACAGGATTTCCATTAAAGGTAAAACGACAGAAAAACTGGGTTTTACTGGGCGCGAAGAGGGCATAGCTGTACAGGCTGTTGCACTCCTTTCAAAAAAATAATACACCTCCCTTCGAAAATTTAATTGGCTGACATTAAAATGTTGACACTCAATTATTGATATTGAAGTGTTTATTCATGGCTGGAGACCGCTATAACGGTTTGTTTCTGTAAACAACCACATTATCAATGCCGGGTAGATAAGATGATAAAGAATGACATCGAGCTTTTAAAAAGAGGAACTGATGAAATTATCCCGATGGAGGATTTTCAGAAAAAAATCGAACAATCCGAAAAGGGAAACAGGCCGTTGATCGTCAAGGCCGGCTTTGATCCTACAGCCCCGGACATCCATCTGGGACATACTGTACTCTTGAGGAAAATGAAACACTTCCAGGACATGGGCCATACTATTATTTTTCTCATCGGGGATTTTACCGGGATGATCGGTGATCCGACAGGAAAATCTGAGACCAGAAAGCGCCTGACTCGCGAGGAGGTGATGGCCAATGCCGAGACATATAAAAAACAGGTTTTTAAAATTTTAAATCCGGAAAAAACTGTTATTGATTTCAATTCGCGCTGGTGTACACCGATGATGTTCAGCGATGTGCTGGAGCTGACTTCTCATTATAATGTTGCCCGTATGCTGGAAAGAGATGATTTCTCGAAAAGGTATAAGGAGGGAAAACCCATATCCATACTGGAATTTATGTATCCCCTCGTTCAGGGTTACGATTCCGTAGCTTTGAAGGCGGATATTGAACTGGGCGGAACCGATCAGAAGTTTAATCTTTTGGTGGGAAGAGACCTGCAGAAGGAATATGGTCAGGAACCTCAGATTATCATGACCCTACCTCTTCTCGTGGGTCTGGACGGCGTTCAAAAAATGAGCAAGTCCCTCAATAATTACATCGGGATCAATGAATCCCCAAAGGAGATATTTGGAAAGGTGATGTCAATTTCCGACGAATTGATGTTCCTATATTTTGATCTGGTTACCGATGTGCCCAAGGAGGAATATGAGGGCTTCAGGCGGGGAATAAGGGATGGCAGCGTTCATCCGAGAGATGTAAAGGTCAAGCTCGCCAAAGAGATATGTGCCCAGTTTTATGACAGGGAAACGGCTGAAAGCGCAGAGGCGGAATTCAACCGTATATTCGTAAAGAAGGATTTGCCCGATGAGATACCGGAATTCCATGTACCTGCCGAGGAGATCAATGAGGGTAAGCTCTGGATCGTTAAGTTGCTCGTCCTGTCGGGAATGGCGGGCTCGAATGGTGAGGCTAGAAGGCTCGTCAAGGGCGGCGGGGTTTACATTGATAATGATAAAATCAGTTCCGAGGACCATGAGGTTTCTTTTCCTGCTGAATTCATCCTCAAAGTGGGGAAAAGAAGGTTTGCTAGGGTGATGGGATGATATCTCCAATCCTGTGAAATAGGGTCCATATGCACAAAAATAAATCAAAATTATTCCAATTATTTATTGACAAGAGATGTATCACCATCTATTCTGTTTAGATTAGTGGTGGTCTATTCATATTTTCCCTTATGTTTGTTCTTCTTGGGCTTTGAAGGCGAAGGGTAATTGAAGGGGCAGCCATAGGCGTTTTGCCGCAGATTATTATTCAAGGAGTTATCGATATGCCCAATGGTGTAGTAAAATGGTTTAACGACAAGAAGGGATTCGGTTTTATTACCAATGAGGATGGCAGTGATGTGTTTGTTCATTACTCAGGTATTCATGGTGATGGTTTCAAAACTTTAAACGAGGGTGATAAAGTACAATTCGAAATTGAAAACAGTGATAAAGGCCCCAGGGCCGTAGCGGTTAAGATAATATAACAATCCCCTTCATACCAGAAAATAAAGGGATGCTCCGGCATCCCTTTTTTCATCAATAAGTTCAGTGTCTTATGGTAATCTCCTGTTTTATTATCAGGGATCTTTCTTCGGCTTCTGGGGGAACACGGTATATAATTCCCTTTGCGTCGGTGATGAGGCTGCGGGCCTGGATGAAATCCTTGTAGGCAGAGGGTACGCCGCATACCTTTGCTAACACGCAGTCCGATATATGTGCCCCTTTGACAAAGATATCCTGATCCCTTCGGTATTTTTCCTCGATGGTCTCTATTTTTCTTGGTGAGAATGTTGGAATGAAAACGATTTGCGCCCCCATTCTTTTCATGGTCAGAAAGCTTTCTTCGAAAAACACGTCGGCACAGATGAGAATCCCGAAACACACCCCCCTAGATTGGAAAACCTTGTAGTCGGTCCCGGGAGTAATCTTGCCGACTTCGGCAAAAAAGAGGTTTATCTTCCTGTAATATCCCAAATATCGACCGTTATCGAAAACGAAAGAGGTATTGTACATGTTGTTTTGAAACACTTCCGGCATGGTTCCACCAATAACAGTGGTATCCAGCTTCTTGGAAAGCAGCTCGATAAGAGACATTTGCCGTTTGAAATTATGGGGTGTCTGGCCGTGATTCCCGATCCTTCGATTCACAAAAAAATATTCAGGGAAACAGACGAAATCCGGCCTGTAATCCTGGATTTCCTGGAAATCCTTTCGGGATACCATTTCACCAAGTGGTAACTGGCAGAGTATTATTCTTATTTTTTTCATTTAATATTAGTTTCGATCCAAGGATCAACTATAGTTATTCTTTAAGCATTTTTTTTCAATTCATTTATACAGCTGTTATGAGAAGCGGATATTATAATGACCCTGTAACTAATTGTGCTGGGTGGATATAGTTACGACTGTAGAAGCGTTTAAGAGACAGGGGCTTCTGATTGCAGTTGAATATCAAAGGGAAGGTATACTTATCTTCATGACAGATAATGATATAGTGTTGACAAAGAAGTGTTTCGTAGTAAAATCACTACTGCCATGGATGACAGGACACAGTTTCTTCACAACGTGACGATATTCTCAACACTCGACGAAGAGGAGTTGCTGACTCTGCTGGAGGCTTTGTACTTTAAGGATTACAGTGAGGGTGAGATTATCTTCAGAGAGGGGGATGAGGGTAGGGAACTGTATATTGTGGAAAAGGGGAGGATCGCAATCACGATACGCTTGCCTGGCGGAGGTGAGCGGGAATTGGACGAGGTGTTGACTGGTGATTTTTTCGGAGAGATGTCGATTTTTGAAAATGCTCCCCGTTCTGCCACCTGTTACGCAAAAAGTGATACGAGTATGATGATCATTCACCAGGATGCATTCGGCAGGCTTATTGACTTATCTCCAGAGATAGCGGTAAAGATCATGTATAACATGCTTGATATCACTTTGAAGCGTCTTCAGAACACCAATATTTTTGTATCCGATATCGTCCATTGGGGTGTTGAAGCAAGAAAAAGGGCCATTATGGATGAGTTGACGGGAATCTATAACCGGCGTTATCTTGATGAAGTGCTCAAAGAGGAATTTAAGTCAGCCGTGGATAACAAAGCTTACCTGTCCCTGCTTATGGTGGATTTGGATCATTTTCGACAGCTGAATGAGAATCATGGTCATGCAATCGGTGATTTCATACTAAAATCGGTCATTGATGTTTTTAAACGGAACCTGAGGATGGGAGATGTCCTGGCACGTTACGGGGGTGATGAACTGGCAGTAATTTTACCAAGGACTGATCAAAGCGATGCCCAGAAACTGGCGATACGGATCTGCGAGGAGGTCGAACACATTCAGCTCCCCGGCAATGAGATGCGAGGAGGGAGTCGGGTGACCACCAGCCAGGGATTGGCAACGTATCCTAAAGATGCTGGAACGATAGAGACGCTTAAGAAGGCGGCTGATCAGGCCTTGTACAGAGCTAAGGCGGAAGGCCGCAACAGGGTGTCCTGTGCCGATTCGTATGATGCGGAGAAATAACAGATAAAAACAAGTTGGATCATTGTAATGTATTCATAAACCCTGGGTTATGAAATTGGAGGTATATTTTTCCGAAATTATCTTAAAAGAATTGACATTTTTTATTGTAAATGGGAATATTAGTACGATTTATATGCCAACCTGACAAAATGAATCGATCAGAAATGCCGTCCATACGTGAATAATAGGGTTAAACATGATAAAAGTATCAAATTCTAAACTTCCGATCTTTCTTTTCCTCGCCATTCAGGTATTGTTTTGTTTGATGTTCTATAAAGATGCTCTCCCCCAATCTTATGGCGACTGGGGGATTTCAAAACCGACTGTTATATCTAAATATCTCGGAAAAGACTATGTCGAGTTTCAACCTATAAATAAACCGGATTATGAGAACAAGATCATGAACTATATTATTGCCATCGACAGTAATAATAAAGGGAAGATCACCATTTTAAGGACCAAGAAGATTCCAGAGAAGGATTTTTTATTGGTAAATAACAAACTCTATTCTGTTCTTGAGAATTATGATTTGATAAGTGCTTCCGCAGTGAACGATATCATTAAAAGATTAACTGATACCTATGGGACTGCTACCATTCAGAAAGATAAGAATATGACTATATATTCTTATATGAGTAAAAAAACGAAAGTCCTCGTATTAACCTACTCCAAAGCTGGGAAACAGGAGTGCAAGGTTTATTATTACGCAAGCCAGCTTTTTAAGATGTTGATATCCGAATAAAATAATAAAATCTAATTGACAAAAAGTG
>CALCJG010000290.1 GCA_937967705.1 uncultured Spirochaetia bacterium | reverse complement strand
GGTTATTTGCGGATAAATGAGTATCTCGACGGCATACGCGGGCTTGATGAAACTGTTGAACTGATTAAAACCGATACGAAGAAGTACGCCAAGCGTCAGATGACCTGGTTTAGGAAGAATAAGAGAATCCGATGGTTCCACCCTGAAGAAGGCGGGACTCTGAAGCAGATCATCGAAGAATGGAGCATGTCTTATTAAAAAAATATATAGGGTGCAGGTGTGACGATGTCCAAACAAAAAAATTTACAGGATCATTTCCTCAATACTACCCGTAAGGAAAAGATGGAGATTACTCTCTATCTTATGAATGGGGTGCCGATCAAAGGGCGTGTGTTAAGCTTTGATAACTTTACCATCCTCATCGAAGTCGATAAAAAACAGAACCTGATCTTCAAACACGCTATTTCAACCATGGTTCCGTCCAAGCCGATTCACTACCGCGACGATGAAGACGAAGGCTGATCTGTAAAGAAGCAGAGGATATGTTGAAAAAAATCTTAGCTCTAATAATACTGGTTCTTCTGGGATATACTGCATACAATGGACTTGTCATCATTGACAAGGGAGGTTTCGCGGTTATTCAGGACCGGGAGAGCGATAAACTCATCAGGATTGTGGGTGAGGGGTATTCCTTCGTTCCTGAAAGCCTTCTTTTCTGGAGGGTTAAGGTCGAGAGGTTTTACCGGAAAAATATCGATACTTTTCGGATTAACATACCCATCACCCCCCTGGAAGATCTGGCAAGTCCCCTTTATGCTGTATCCATTCCCATAAATGTTGTGTATGAGATAGATCCGGCTCATTTGATGGCGGATGCCGTCAGTTTTAACCGCAAGGCGGGTCTTTTCCATGTCAGCCTGAAGAAACTGCTGGAGGAGTGTTTTTCGAAGGATCTGGCGGTTTTTTTTACCCCCCGGTATGACCGGAACAGGCTGGAAAAAGAAAGCAGCAGGATTATTGATGCTGTGCATGGTCGACTGAAAGAGAAGTGCTCCATGATGGGGATTGTGCTCACCAGGTTTGAGCTGGCAGGAGCTGTCTTTCTTCCTGATGTGAAGACGTATCAGGACGGCATACGCTATCTTGATGAGTTGCGAAGCCTGGAAAAAAATAACAAAAAAGAATTGCTAATATTGGAAGGTAATTTAAAAAAGGAAGAAATTGTCAATCGTAAGAATATTGAAAAGCTCAAAGAGATTTCCGCGCTGGTGAAGGCTAATCCTCTGCTCCTTCGATATATGTATATCGAAAAGCTGGGCGGAAACGTCAAACTGATTATTACCGATAAAGACGGTGTCCCATTTCACCTTGATGAGAGCTCTTCGACCGGTAAGGCTAAAAAAAAGAATGAAATTGACAATCTTCGATAGACCGAAGATGAAAATATTAATATGAGGAGTGTTGTATGCCCTGCGGTAGGAAAAAAAAGAGAAAAAAAATTGCCAATCATAAGAGGAAGAAGAGAAGAAGGCAGAATCGCCACAAGAAGAAATAGTGCACTATGAGCATTATTACCGGTAAAGGAGATTGGTGTATCTGTAGACGGGGACCAATCTCTTTTGTTTTTACGGTTTCAGTTTATTGTGCGTCATGCTTGTTGCCGCTTCTTGAGTAATGACGGGGTATCATGAGAAGACCGAGAAAAAGCAGCAGAACAGAGGGTGAAAAAAAGATTTCCTGGAAGAGGCGGCCTTCCGAGATCAGGGGTTATCAGCGTACGCTTTATGTCAATACCGATAACGGAGATTATATCCGTGTCGATTATAACACCAAGGACAAACGGGTGCGCCTGTATCTTGAAGACTCCGAAGATGGGGGGATTCCCTATTATGCGGTCATCAACAACGGTAAGATAACCGCAGAGCGCAATGCCTCAACCGGAAGGGCCTGCAGTCTGGATTCGAAGTTTGCCAAGATAGTAGATATTTTTTCTTCCATCCCGAACCGGGAAGTAATCAAACTCATCAACCGTAATTATGGTATCGGCGAAAGCAAGGAAGAACTGGCCAAGCGCATGGCCGTTCGGAAAAAAGAGCTCGAACAGACCAGAAAGAAGTATTTTAAGGAAGAGGAATACGGTGAAAGCGAATACTATGAGGGTTCGTCCACAGGAAACCGTATTGAGCTCATAGATGCCGTTGATTTTGCCATTGGATTATTTCTCTCCCTGGCTCTTTTCTATTTTACAAGAGATTTCATCTCAATGGGTATCGTGGCTTCAGTCTTTGGCGTTCTTCTTGGTTTTGTCGATATCTTCATCAGAAGACGCGATCCGTTTTTCTTCAAAATGCTGTTTTTTATCCTCCTGGGGATGGTCTCCTACATTTACGGATACTACATTCAGTAAAAGACCTGACGGCTTCTATTGACGTTGTCGGGGAAATATCTGAAAAATATCCTATCATTTAATTTATTTCTTGAAAAGATCACACATCCCTTTATAATAGTGAATAATGCAGTATCGGGTCTGCTGAAGCGCTGTGTTTGTCCATTTTCCCCCGTCCATTCCGCCGGGGACCCTGAAGCTTATAAAGCATGACCAGGCCCATTGATGATATCTCACTTATAGCCAGGTTTATATGATTGAAAAGGCAGAGAAAACCCTCAATTCCCTTCAGATCGTCTGTTTTAAAATAGGGAAAGAAGAGTATGGAATAGAGATTCTGAGAGTACAGGAGATCTTCAAGCTGGCGAAGATCACCAAGCTGCCCAAATCAGCTGACTATATTATGGGAGTCATTGATCTGCGCGGAAGAGTCATCCCCATTATCGATCTGAGTAAAAGATTTGGGATACAGGAAAGCGCTCAAAGCGAGGGCAAAAGGGCCATAGTTGTGGACATCAAGAATAAAAAGGTGGCTCTGGCAATCGACACGGTGAGTCATGTCATCAAGGTGGATGCCAAGGATATCGAGCAGGCGCCGCCGATAGTCAAGGGTATTTCGGGCAGGTATATCGTAGGAATTGCCAAACTCAAGGATGGTTTTGTTATCATCCTGGACATCGACCAGATCTTTTCGGGTGATGAACTCAGTACGATTTAAAACCGGCCGCTTTTCACTCCGTTTTATTTACTCCTCTTAACAAGGTTTCCCTGGCCATATCCATGATTTCCCTGACAGAATGACCGCTTGCCTTTGCCGCCTTCAGACAGTCCTCGAATTCAGGCTGTACCTTCATGATCTTATCCCCCTTCAATCCCAGCTTCATACGGATGGTCTTATCGAAGAGGGTAACCGAGCGGAATTCCCTATCGAGCTTCATTCGTCCGGTTTTATTGATGCGTATTCCCAGCGTGGTCGTTTCCTGCATTATGATCTCCGTGAGGGGGCTGATCCTGTTTTCCGGTGCGAGAACCGTCAGGAGCGTTCCAGGGCGACCTTTCTTCATGATAACCGGCGTGAGATAGACGTCCAGGGCCCCTTCCTCCAGGAGACGATCCATCAGAGGGGGGTAGATCTGGGGGTTCATGTCATCGATATTGCATTCAATGAGGAGGGGGCTGTCCGTGAGCAGGCAGTCTTCTTCTCCGATCAGGGCCCGCGTGTAGGAGGGGTAGCCGTAATCCCGTGTGCCGAAACCCGTACCGCATCCCTCCAGTTTCAGGGGGATGGGTATGTCTGCCGTCTGCACTCCCAGCGTGGTCAGCAGGGCCGCCGCCGTGGGTGTGATGAGCTCTCCCTCCCTGCCGGTATAGTGTACCCGATAACCCCTAGACAGCTGCAGCAGGGCGGGGGCGGGGTTCGTCAGCCGGCCGTGAGCGATTCTGAGTTCTCCTGTACCCAGGGGGATTTCATTGAAGCAGACCTTGTCGATCTTCAGGAGCTTCAGGGCGATACAGAAGGCGCATATATCTATGATGCTGTCCATTGCTCCGATTTCATGGAAGTGGATTTCGTCCACGGGGATGCCGTGTACGGCGGCTTCTGCCCGGGCAAGGGCGGTAAAGACGGCCTCCGCTGATTCCTTCACTGATGGAGCGAGGATAGAAGCGGCGAGGAGGTCTATGATGTCCCGGAGGTTGCGATGCCTCTTCTCCTCCGGGGCCGAAATGCCGGCGGTCATCCCGCTGAGGCCGTAACGAGTGATCCTTTGGGGGGAGAGGCTCCACGATTCAATGCTTAGCCCCTGAAGCTCCTGAATCAACGCATCCATGTCCAGGCCGGCATCCATGAGGGATGCCAGGAGTATATCTCCGGCGGCTCCTGCCTGGATGTCGAAGAGGACTGTCCTGCTCATGACGCCGCGTTTCCCGGACGGTTCTTTAAAATCCGGAAGGCCAGGAAGGCGGCGCCGAAACCGTTGTCGATGTTCACGACGGCGATTCCCGGTACACAGGAATTGAGCATGCTCAGGAGAGGGGTGATGCCGCCGAAGGAGGCGCCGTATCCTATGGAAGTGGGAACGGCGATTACGGGTACCGATACCATGCCAGCTACGACAGAGGCGAGGGCTCCCTCCATGCCGGCCGTCACGATAATGACCTCCGCGCGGTCCAAATCCGCCTTGCGGTCGAAGAGCCGGTGTATGCCGGCCACCCCGATATCGGCAATCAGGCTGACATCGAGGCCCAGCATGCCGGCGGTCACCAGGCATTCCTCGGCCACGGGGAGATCCGACGTGCCCGCGGTTACGATCAGTGTATTGCCGGGAATGGGGACGATTTCACTCTGTACATGGGTGATGGTCCGAGCGGTCTCATTGTACACCGCCTCGGGTAGAACTGTTTTTACCTCATCGAAGATGTCTCTTCCAGCACGGGTGCCCAGGAAATTGGAACCCTTGTTGCTGAGCTTTTGG
Source organism: uncultured Spirochaetia bacterium (assembly GCA_937967705.1). GTDB lineage: Bacteria > Spirochaetota > UBA4802 > UBA4802 > JAGODF01 > CALCJG01. Next base: position 9,895 of record CALCJG010000290.1, on the reverse strand, counting down.
GCGATTACGGCCACCTGGAATGGGGTCTTTCCCTGGCAGAAGACGACCTCCGGGAATCCCCAGCGAAGGCTTCGGTGATGATCGATGCGGGCGAATCCCACATCCTCATAGGGGAGCTGATGAAGCTGTTCCAGGGCCTCTTCGAGGGAAGCAGAGCCGTCTCGGAAGCGTTTTAGGAGATCCGTTATTCGTTCACGGTTCATAGGTCAAAAGGCGGCGATCAGGATGGTTTCGATCTCGTTCTTGGTGAGGGGACGAGGGGCCTGTTCCAGAAAAGGATAGGTGATGGCTATTTCGGCGATCCTTGATAGGTCGGTTTTCTGGATATCGAACTGGGAGAGCCTCTGCGGTATATCCACATCGATCTCCATCTTCCTTACCCCTTCCACCGCCTTGATGGCCGCTTCGATAACCGTGATATCCTTCACGTCCTCATCCATGACCTTGGACATCTGAACATATTTACCCGGAGAGGCCGTCAGGTTGTATTCCATGATATGAGGCAGAATGACCCCCATGGCGCTTTCCACCGGGAGGTTCATCCGGGAGGAGATGGCCAGAGAAACCGCCAGGGATACTGAAAGCTCCGCAACGGAAAAGGCGATCCCTGACATGATAGAGGCCGCAGCCAGGTTAAGCCTTGCCCCGGAGTTTTTGGGGTCCTTGTAGGCGATGGGGAGATTCTTGAACGTCAAGTCGATGGCCCTCAGGGCCAGGGTGTTGATGAGGCCGTTATTGCGTTTGGAGATGACGGATTCCGTCGAAATCGCCAGGCTGCTCACGGCAGTGTTGGCGGTCGTTTCTTCATCGATGGCGAGAGCGATCTTGGGGTCGACGATGGTGGCCCGGGGAAAGAGATTGGCCTGGGAATAGACCTTTTTGGTCATCTCATGGATTTCCGTCAGATAGAGCATGGGGAGAACCTCGAAACCGAAAAGCGGGTAGGAGGGCACCGTGATCAGATTGACCGGAGGATAGGGAGGTGACGTCTCGAAAATCTCCTCACAGAAGACATAATTGTTGATCAGCAGGGAAATGGCCTTTGCTGCGTTGATGGACTCTATCCCCCCGAAACCGATGACCATGTCGCATTTCGTTTTCTTGGCGAAGTAGGAGGCGGAATCGATGTATTCCGTATTGGGATAGAGGGGGAGCTCGTCGAAGACGATACAGCCGATGCCGCTGCCGTTGAGGACCGAGGATATCTTTTCCACGACATCTTGGAAGATGAGAAAGTCCTGGGCTGTGGTGATCAGCACGGCCCGGGAGCCGTATTTGCGCATTATGGAGCCCATCTCGGCCAGAATGTCGTCCCTGACGAACATCTCTGTCGGGATATAATAATCCGGGGTGACCCCTATGTTTACACTTTTTACCATCATGGCGAGAATAAAAAAAGCGGATATAAAATACTCCGCTCTTTCAGTAAATTACAAGTATGAAAACTGTTCTTTGTCGACACCTACTTTTTCAAGAGGTAACCGGCGATACGGTCTGCTACCATCTCCAGAACACTGTCGTCTTCGAATTTGGTGTATGTCCCGTTTTGAATCTGGGTTTTAATGTCCTTTACCTTCTGGGCCCTTTCAGGATCGGGAGTGTCCTTTACAAGCTGTGTATACTTCGCTGTCTCGGCCGCCTGTTTGGCTTCGGAAGATATTTCCACCTTGTCGTTTTTACTGATTTCCTTTGATTTGGAAACCGATTTCGTACTCTTGGGTTCGATTATGTTGTTTATGTTTCCAATCTTATCAATAACCATTTTGATATCCCTTTTATAATCTAATATATTTATCGGATTAATTTGTCAATTCTTTAATGAAAAGTTGACGTTATTTGCCTCTTTTGGCATTTTCATATTTTTCATCCCGGTACATAAATCGTACCGCTACAGGTAAGATATCAAAATCTAGCAAAAGGAGCAATAAAAAAAGGGGGGTGATGAGGCCGTGCCTCAACGGGTCCGTCCGGCAGGTTAATGATCCCCCTCCTCATCCTCCTCAGTTCCCCCTTCCTCATCATAACGGGCATGGGACCCGTTATGGATCAGGACTGTGAATTCCCCCTTCTCTTTGAGTGTGTCCAGATTCTGCATGATTTCCTCAATGGAACCGGCGATGAATTCCTCGTGGAGCTTGGTCATCTCGCGGCCGATCAGGATTTCCCGGCCGGGAAATATCTCCGAAACCGCCTTGAGGAGCTTTTTAATGCGGTAGGGGGATTCGTAGAGAATGATGAGGGAGCGGCACGTCCTCAGAGTTTCCAGTTCCCGGAGCCGGCGGCCCTCCTTTTTGCTCAGGAAACCGGCAAAATGGAACTCCTTTTCGGGAAAACCGCATACGGAAAGGATACTGCTCACTGCCGACGCTCCCGGCAGGGGAGAGACGGTCAGACCGTTCAGCCTGACCCGGCTTACCAGCTTACTCCCGGGATCGGAGATGGCCGGTGTGCCGGAATCCGTCATATAGGCAACGGAACGCCCTTCCTTCAGGGTCCGGATGACCCGCTCGATCACGCTGTCGGAGCTGTGGGCGTGAAGGGCATAGGCCGGCGCCTTGATGCCGTAATGCTGCAGGAGCTTGCGGGTTTGCCGGGTATCCTCGCAGTAAATGACCTCCACCTCATCCCTCAGCACCGAGAGGGCCCGGAGCGTGATGTCCTCCAGATTGCCTATGGGGGTGGCTATGACGTAGAGTGTCCCTTCTTTCATGATTGACGCGGTCCTCGCTCTGTTTTAGACTCCCCATGATTTATCGTTTACGCGTTTTGCCAAGCATTATTTAATGGTCGTAAGGGGATGAGGGAGCAGGGGAATGAAGCGTCAGCAGATCGAGGAAATCCTTAAAGAGCGGGGGATATCGCCCAACAAGAAGCTGGGGCAGAACTTCCTGGTCAATCCCGCCATCCTGGAAAGGATAGCCGCGGCCTCCGGGGCGGGGCCGGCTCACCGCATCCTGGAGATCGGCCCGGGCCTGGGTTTTCTTACCGAGTTCCTCTGTGCCACAGGGGCCCGGGTGACCGCCGTTGAAGTGGACGCGGGGCTATACAGGTATCTCCGGGAGTATTTCGGCGGAGGGGACAATCCGGAGCTGGTGCACGCCGATTTCTTCAAGTACAGGCCTGAGGGGGAGTTCGACAGGGTCGTTGCCAATCTCCCCTATTACTGCTCCTCGGAGATACTCTTTACCCTGGCCCGGGCGTACCGGGTCCCGGAGATTTATGTTATGCTGCAGCGGGATATGGCGGAACGCGTCGTATCCTCCCCCGGATCTGAGGCCTACGGGGCCATGGCCGTGACGATGGGGTTCTACTTTACCTCCCGAATCCTTTTCCATATAGACCGGCACTCCTTCTATCCTCAGCCCGACGTGCAGTCCTCCTTCCTGGCCCTTCAGCGGCGGGAAAGCCTGGCCCTGGAACCAGAGGAGATAGAACTATTTCACGGGCTGGTCAAATCAGCCTTCTGGGGGCGGAGGAAAACCCTGCGCCGTGCATTGTCGGATTCGCCTCATCTGTCCCTCCCGGGGGAACTGCTGGAGAGGTCCCTGGCAGAGCTGGGCGTGGCCCCCTCGGCCCGGGGCGAGACTCTGGGCTGGGAGGAGTATGCTGGACTGGCGCGGATCCTGCGCCGGTCAGGGCATCAGCTTTGACCGGATGAGGGCGATGATCTCCTTAAGGGATTTGTCGGAGGCGCGGGAACATTCTATAACACCCTCGGAGAGCAGGGGATAGATACGCTGAAGAATATCCGGCGTGAGTTGCCCGTACTGGCCTAGAAAGGAGGAGAGCCGGGCGCCCAGGCTGAACTCCAGCTTCTCCCGCGGCGACAGGGCCAGGTAGGCGTCGATGGTCGAGAGCATGGACTGCCGGTCCTCCGGAAGCCTGCCGTTGACCGCCAGGAGATTGGATGCGCTGTCGCTGTAGACCCGGCAGGGGCAGCCGATGCCGGCGATCAGGGTCCGTATCTCCCGGACCACCTCCTCCTCAGAAACCTCGAGGAACCCGCCCGAATCGCGGAGCTCTTCCAGCGGAGTCCCGGGAAAAACCTCCAGGGAACGCAGGCGGATGAAGTCCGGCTGGCAGCGGGTGAGGGCCGCCGCCGTTTCCTCCGCGTGTTTCTGCGAGAGGGTCGACCCTCCCAGGCCGGGCATCACGTAGACTGAGGGGGATATCCCCCCCTCACGGAGCTTCCGGCAGGCCTCCACCTGCTGCTCTGCGGTAACCCCCTTGTCCACCAGGGCGAGTACCTCGTCACTGCCGCTCTCCATGCCGAAATGCACCCGGTCCAGCCCGGCCCGGGCATACGCCGACAGTTCCTTTACGGTTCTGTGCCGGGCCACGGTTTTCATGCGTCCATAGACGGTAAGCGGGTGAGGGTCGGAAAATGGAGGCGTATAGTGGCGATGACCTCCTGAAGGAAGTCGGGTTTCAGGATCATCGAGTCGGCGTCCCCCAGGAAACAGGTCAGCCCGCCGTCGAGGCGCCAGTTGAGGAGATGGTAGACGCCCTCCTCCAGGGAAGGCTTTTCCCTGAACCAGCTGTAGAACCAGGCCAGCCGGGGATCCATATCCGGGGGGATGTCCCGGGAGGCGGAAGTCTCCGCATCGCCCCGGGCGGCGCGCAGCCGGTTGATCAGGGCCTCGGCCCGGCGGTAATCGGAATCGGGGGAGAGGCCGACGCCGATCCCCTCGTCGGAGAGGAGGTCGTCGATGCGCCGGGCGCGGCGCACGTCCTCCTTGATCTCCTCCGCCGGGCGCCGGGAGAAGCGCGCCCCGGTTTTATAGACCGGACAGAAGCGGCAGCGGTTCCAGGGGCAGTTGCGCGTCAAACGGAAGGTGAGGCTGCTGTTCTCCGTAGGGGGACGGATGCCGCAGATCTCGAAGGGCTCCAGGTCGTAGACGCCGCTGGTGTACAAGGGGCACCTCAGGGCAGGTAGAGGCGCGCGTAACCGCTGATGGCGTCTATGTTGGTCTTGTTGTTGTAGTTGGTGACGCTATCCCAGTAACCGATATAGCCGTTTTCCGCCGTTCGGTCTTCCACATTGTCGTCCCAGTGTATGATGCCCACCCGGAAGAAATAGATGCCCACACCGCCCAGGTTGCCGGTGATGAGGTTTTTGTCATGGCTGTGGGACCGGGTGGAGGAATATTCCAGGTTGGCATCATCTTTGTAACAGGGGGCGCTTTCAATGCCGGCCCATCGCCCCGCAATGATACGGTAGCCGGCGTACTCGTCGTTGGGACTTTCGGTTACGTAGATCTCGTAGCCGGCAAAGTTGCCGCTGTAATCCGTCTCGTCCCAGCGGATGATGACGTTGCTCCCGCTGAGCTCGGCGGTGATGGAGAAGGAGGCGCGGTTGGTGATCTTAGACTCCACGTAGTCCGAGACGTAGGAGCAGCCCTGCAGCGCCAGGGCGCCGGCGAGGAGTACGATCCCCAGCAGGGTTTTTCCGGCAAAACGGGATTTTTCGGTTCTCATGACATCACCCCCTTAAAAACTGATGTTGATGCTGATTTCGGCGGTCCACTTGTCCACGGTCTCCACCAGCCGTCGCAGCTCCGGCGCGTAATTCTTGGAGATGCGTATCTCGTTGCCGATGGGTATTCCCCAGAGGAAGAAGCGGCTTTCCACCATGAAGATGCCGCCGTATTTGTAGTACCCAGTTCCGTTCTCCCGGTGCAGGGCGATGGCAGGGTCCCAGAATCGGCTGACTCCGAAAGAGGTGACCAGCAGATAGCCCTCGGAGGAATAACCGTGTAGAAAATTGTAGCCCAGGGTTCCATAGATTTCCCGGAGTTTGGAGTAGCGCAGCTTTTCGCCCTCGTAGTTGTTGGCGGCGCTGACGCTCTGTTTGTCGATCAGGGTTTTGCCGGGCTTCTGAAATTCCGAATAAAAGCTGAGATAGATTACGTTGCTGAACTGCTTTTCTATCAGGGCGGAGAAGGTGTGCAGCAGGGCCCGCTCCTTCTGTTCGTCGGAGAGACCGGCGCTCTTCGGCGTACCGTCGGGACGCCTGGCGCTTCCTACCCAGACGGCATCGTATTCCTCGTCGTTGAAGAGCTTGAGGCGCTTGTAGGTGAGGGTCAGCTGGGGCAGGGCCGAATGCTTCTTCCTGTCGGTAAAAAAGCTCACGAGCTTGTTGACCTTGATCCCCGCCGCCAGGGATTCCATCTCCCCCTTCCGTGTGGTGGCGTTCATGTTGAGGAAAGAGAGAAGGTTGGAATAGATGAACTTTCGTTTGGAGCTTTGCGAGGTGTTGCCGTAGTTCATGGTTCCGTCATCATTGGGTTCGATCTGCTTGCTGAGGATCACGCCGGCGTGTATCACGAAGTAGGGCCGGTAGAGCAGGGAGCCGGCAAAGACATCGTCGAAGAACTGGGAGTATTTGTAATCCGTGAAGGTTTCCTGGCCCGCCGCTCCCCGGTTGACCTCTCCCTTCCGGGTGAGGCCGTAATGGAAACCCGTGGCTGTAAAACCCACGATCAGGTTTTTGGGTTCCCAGTTGGCGGTCTTCTGCTCGCCCTTTTCCTCCTCTTCGGGTTTCTGGTATTTGCCGGTGCCCTTCTTGAGGCGTTCCTGCATATCCTTGCCTTCATAGCCTCCCAGAAGGGGGTAGTTCAGGGTGAAACTGCCGTAGGTGCGTACCAGGCGCATGGGTACGTCCTGCTTCTGCCCGTTCCCGGCGTTGACGGCCTTCACCTTGAATTTATCCACCCAGTTGATCTTGCCGTACCAGTCGAGATAGAGCTCCATCTCCTCGATCCGTTCCCAGCGTTCGAAAAAGAGGTCCAGAACCGTCTCGCTGCGTGCCACGGCGTTATGGAGAGTGGAGGCTTCGTAGACGGCGGCATGAATATTTATGGTCATATTGAGGAAGAGAAGGGTGAAAAAGATGAAAGAAGCTTTCAGTAGGGCTTTCATAGGATAGAACTCCCGTTTTTCCATGGGAAAGGCATTTCTCCCCTCCCCGGTAATGGGCACAGTCTGTATAAGGCCTTGATTTGCCAAGGCAAGAGGTTTTGCTCGCTCTTGCCTAAAGGATAAGAGGGGAGGGGTAACAGGTCAAACAAAATTCCTGAATTTTTTATCGGATATAAAAAAGTATATTGTTCATTTTTTGATGGGGTGTTATACTCCTAATATCATGTAAAATATTATGGACACATCCTATAGAAAACTATTGGATCAGATCTCCGGCGGGATCATCCTGCTCCGGGAGGAAGCTATAGAATACGCCAATCCCGCCGCGGCGGAGATCCTGGAGGCCGCATCCCCGGATCGCCTGACGGGCCTGAAGCTGGAGCGGATTGTCGCCACCCGGTATATCAATTCCCTCAAGGAAGGGATCAGTAATGTACACAGCGGAGGCGGATGCCCGCCCCCGGGCGATGGTGTATTTCTGACTGCCGGCGGAAGGGAGATCGATGTGGAGATAAGCCTCTCCCTTTTGCGTTTCGAAAAGGTCACTCCGGTGATGATCTCCTTCCGGGACATCTCGGCCCGAAAGCGGGATGAAGAGCTGATGCGCAGACAGAGGGATGAGCTGGCCCAGGCCAAGAGCAGCCTGGAGGCCATGAACGAGGAACTTGCCGCCACCGTTGAGGAGCTGGAAGCCACCAATGACGAGCTGATCAGCACCAACGATGCCCTTTTGCAGAATCAGGAGGATCTGCGGCTCTCCGAGGAACAATACCGGGTCCTGGTGGAATCCGCCAACATTGGCATCACCGTCCTCACCGGCGACAGGGGTCAGTATTTCAATCCGGTTCTCCTTAAAATCCTCGGGTACCCCCGGGATGAAGTGAAGGATCTGCGGCTCTTCGGGATTCTCCACCCGGAGGATCTGAATTTCATCGTGGAGAATTACAGGAAGCGGTATGCCGGAGAGGAGTTCGTCGACAGCTATGAATGCCGCTTTATTCACCGGGATGGGCATTATGTCTGGGCCCGCGTCAAGATCACTCCCATAACATGGAAGGGGCAAAACGCTTCCCTGGTCTTCGTGGAGGACATCTCCTTTTACAAACAGATTGAGAAGGAAAGGGATGATATCACTCAGCGGTTCCATCTGGCGGTCGAGGGGACAAGGGACGGACTCTGGGACGTGGTCTTTACGAAGGAGGTCACATTCCATCCTGACAATGAAATGTGGTTTTCCCCCCAGTTCAAGCGCCTCCTGGGATACGGTAACAGGGAGATCGGCTCCTTCCCGCATGTCATGAAAAGCTGGCTCGATGTTATCCATCCCGAGGACTTCGATTATGTTTACCAGGCGGCAATGGATCTCGTGGAGCGGCATATCCCCTACGATGTGGAATACCGAATGCGCTGCCGGGACGGGAACTACCGCTGGTTCAACGCCGTGGGTACCGCCCTCTGGGAGGAGGACGGAAAGGCCCTGCGGGCCTCCGGGTCCATCCGGGATATTAACGACAGAAAAAAGGCGGAGCAGGATCTCCGGGAGAGCGAGGAGAGGTTTAAGAAACTGCACGAGGCCTCTTTCGGGGGGATCGGTATTCATGACAAGGGGGTCATCATCGACGCCAATCAGGGGCTGGCGGACCTGACCGGGTATCCCTATGAGGAGCTCATCGGGATGAACGGGCTGCTCCTGATTGCCCCGGAATGGCGGGACTTCGTGATGGAAAAGATCGTTTCCGGATATGAGAAGGCCTATGATGCCGTGGGGATTCGCAAGGACGGGTCCACGTACGACCTGGAGATCATGGGGAAGAACATCCCCTTCCACGGGAAAACGGTCCGGGTTACGGAGTTCAGGGACATCACCGGCAGGAAGGAATACGAGAGCGCCGTGAGCCGCGAGAAGGAGCGGCTGGTCGTGACGCTCCGGAGCATCGGCGACGGCGTAATCGCCGTGGACCCGGAAAGGAAAGTCTCGCTGATGAACGCCATGGCGGAGACGATGACCGGATGGAGCCTGAGTGAGGCGCAGGGGCGTTTTATCGGTGATGTGTTCAGAATAAAAAACGAACTGACGGGAAAGGAGGTCAGAAATCCCGTGGATATGGCCATCGAGTACGGCCGTATCATTGAGATGGAGAACAATACGATCCTGATCGGCCGGGACGGTACGGAAAGGATGATCGCCGACAGCGGGGCGCCCATCCGGGACGGCAAGGGGGATATCATCGGCGCCGTGCTCGTTTTCCGGGACGTTACGGAAAAGTACCGTATGGAGCGTGACCTTCAGAGAATACAGCAGCTGGAAGCCGTGGGTGTCCTGGCCGGGGGCATCGCCCACGATTTCAACAACATCCTGACCGCCATACTGGGCAATATCTCCCTGGCCGAGATCAAGACGGACGATCCCGGCGAGCGGGATGAGTGTCTGCGGGAGGCTAAGGAGGCGGCCTACAGGGCCAAGAACCTGACCGGCCAGCTCCTCACCTTCGCCCGGGGGGAATCCCCTGTCCGGATCGGTGCTTCGATCACGGATATCATCACCGAATCTGCCGGCTTCATAATGAGCGGTTCCGGCATACTCTGCCGCTATCAATTTGCCGATAACCTGCGGCCGGTGGAAGTCGACCGGGGGCAGATAAGCCAGGTGATACAAAACCTGCTCTTGAACGCCAAGGACGCCATGCCCGGCGGCGGGGAGATCGTGATCAGCGCGGAGAATTTCCGCCACGGGGGAGACAAGGCCCTGCCCCTGCGCAGCGGGGATTATATCCTGATCCGGGTCAGAGACAACGGCGTCGGGATCGATGACGCCTTTATAGACCGCATCTTCGATCCCTATTTTTCCACCAAGTCCAGCGGACACGGCCTGGGTTTGTCGTTGGTCTATTCCATTATGAAGAAGCATTAGGGTCATATCAGCGCGGAATCCCGGGTGGGGGAAGGGACCGTATTTACACTCTACCTTCCGTCA
>CALCJG010000289.1 GCA_937967705.1 uncultured Spirochaetia bacterium | reverse complement strand
TGGCCATTCAGATATCCGGGACCTTCGGTTCCCGGCAGGAAGAGGCCCAGAGGCGTGGACGTATCCTGAGGACCAAGAAAGGAGAAAACCGGGCCTTTTTTTACACCATCATCACTGCCAATACAGTAGAGGAAAAATTCTCCCATAACCGTCAGCTCTTCTTAACGGAACAGGGATATACCTACATCATTCTCAATGAGGAAATGTTTCATGAGGAATTCGGCTCCAGGACACCATAGCATCATTATTAAACCTTTTAAAAAACATCTGTGCCTCTCCTTTTCTCTGATTCTCCTCTGCTGTTGCTGTTCGCTCAAAGCCGCCGACAGCGGCGATGCTGGTATCATCGCCCTCCATCAGAACCGGGGCCTTCTTATTTCCCGCGACGGCGGCCGCAGCTGGACAGATTTCAACCAGGGATTACCCACCGGATTCATCCCCCTCAGGATCAAAGCCGACTCCCGGGGTTACCTCTACCTCTTGACCCGTCATTCGGGTCTCTTTCGTTACACACAGAAAACCGGTAGATGGGAATCTCTCAATTGTCCGGACTTTCTTGAAAGATTTAAACGATCCGACCGGCGTCACTACCGTAAGATCAGCGCCTTTGACATCAATCCGGACAATCCCGACATGATCACCCTGGCCACCAAGCATTCACTCTACATAACCCGAACCGGGGGTGCGAACTGGGAAAAACTGTCCTTGAACGGTCTCAATTCCCGTAATTATATAACAGCCCTCAGCCTCTCTGGCAGGGAAGGGCGGCTCATGGCCGGCTCGGCCTTTAACGGCATCTTCCTTCGCAACGGCCGTCGTTTCGTTAAAAAAAACCGGGGTCTCCCCAGGGAAACCTACACCGAGGGTTATTACTTCTATGAAGAGGTCGGTGATTTGTATCAGAGGAGAGGTCCTTCCCGTGAGGTCTTCTGCGGTCTGAATTTCTCAGGGGCTGTCCTGCATTCCCGTTCCGGGGGCGACTCCTGGCAGGATCTCTCCTTCCCTCATAAAAACCCGCAGCGCTGCCTGATCCATGATCTTCAGGCGGATGGGCAGAGAATCCTGGTCTCTTCATCCGAGGGCATCTATGAGTATCATTTTCGAGATCGTAAATGGACCGCTTCCTCCCTGCAGGAGATCCTAAAACGCCTGCCGGAAGATGAAGACCGTTTGGCCCTGTTCATACAGGGGAAGGATATCCCTCAGGGCGGGCTGCATTTTTCCTTTAGGAGACATCACCCCTCCAAGAACGCAGAAACGATGAAACAAGCCGGTGGCCGACAGGCACTTTACGCCAGTGTCTTCGCCGTGCGCAAAAATCTGAAGGGCCTCATCAAATCCCTCAAGGAGTGCGGTCTCAATGCCCTGGTCATCGACATGAAGGACGATTTCGGCCAGCTCTTCTACCCCACCTCGTTGAAAACCGCAAAGGATATCGGAGCCGCGAAAAAACCGCTGGATGTGAAAGGTATACTGAAAACCCTCAGACAGGAAGGGATATACACCATTGCACGGGTAGTCGTATTCAAAGACGGCAAACTTTTCAGAGGCTATAAAGGCAAATATGCCATTCTGAACCGGCGAACGAAGGTTCCCTGGAGAGGTACGGAACACGAATTCTGGGTTGATCCCCATTCGGATTTTGTTCAGCAGTACAATGTCGATATAGCCCGGGAACTAGAAAGTCTGGGATTTGATGAAATCCAGTTCGATTATATACGCTTCCCATCGGACGGCCCGATTCATCTTTGCCATTTCCGTTACCGTGAAGATCCGGAAACTTATAAATCCGAAGTCCTTATAAATTTTCTGCAAAAAGCCAAAGAATCGCTCCGCATCCCTGTTTCAGTGGACATCTACGGATTTAATTCCTGGTATCATTTCGGGAACTGGATAGGGCAGGATATGGATGAATTTGCTGATATCGTGGATGCCATATCTCCCATGGTCTATCCCTCCCATTTCGGAAACAGGTTTTATAAACGAATTCCCTCAGCCCATCGTCCTTACAGCATTGTCCTTGATGGCGGCTATCGCGCTCACCGCATGACAGGAAAAAGCGTGCATATAAGACCCTATCTTCAGGCCTTCAACCTGCTATCCCCTTCCTGGAGCCCCGAATATATTAGAATACAGATAGAGGCTTCGGAAAAAAGTGGCTGCAGTGGTTATATCTTCTGGAATGCCAATGGGGATTATAAAATGGTGCGCCGGGCTTGTAAGAAAAAATAAATTTTTCTTGACATATATACAGCTGTATGCTTATTTTATGTTTAGCCATCCAGGAGGCCTCATGACAAAAGCATTAACAGCAAAACAGGAAGACATTTTTAACTTTATTAAAGAGCGGATCATCGAATCCGGTTACCCCCCTACCGTACGAGAAATTGGTGACAATTTTAAAATCACGGTCAAAGGGGCCTATGATCATCTCAAAGCCATTGAAAAGAAGGGCTATATACGCTGTGATCAGAATAAATCCCGCGCCATTGAAATCATTATCGGTAAAGAAGAACTCACCTCAAAAGAGAGCCTTTCCATACCCCTGCTGGGGAGAATTGCCGCCGGGGCTCCCATTTTAGCTGAGGATAATATAGAAGACTATCTCTCATTTCCCAAGTCCATGTTCTCCTCCGGTGAATTTTTCGCCTTGAAAGTAAAAGGGGATTCCATGATAGAAGAGGGTATTTTCGACGGAGATTTGGCTATTATCAGAAAACAGAACGTGGTTAATAACGGCGAAATCGCCGCAGCCATGATTGAAAATGAAGCCACCTTAAAGATTTTCAAAAAGGCCAGCAATAAAATTCACCTGATCCCGGCCAATCCGGCTTATCAGCCCCTAGTTGTAGAGAATGTGGATATTTTAGGGAAACTCATGGCAGTTTTCCGCAAGTATTAACCGAAAACTCTTCCCGGGGAAGAATCAACACTTTGCTTTTATGATCCCCTTGTCGATCAGGAGACTAAGGACTTTATATACTTCCAGATGGGGAAACCCTGCTTCCAGTTCATACAGAGTGGGGGGGTTACCTGTATGAAAATAATGGATCATGATCGTTCTGAGAATGACCTCTTCCTCTAGAGTTAACTCCTTTTCCCAGGAACCCCATTTCATCCTTCTTCGCGAGGGTATGTACTTAAGAGCATGTATTCGGGTCTCCTCAGTAACGGCCATAATATATTCCTCTCTCTCCTTTTCTGAAAGACAGCTGTTACAGATCCTGCCGTATTTTTTATAGCTTTCTCTATGAATAATTCCTGAAATATTTGCAGTTAGAATCTCCTTTCCACAGCGAAAGCAGGTAGCTTTGACAAGCGGCTGGTTGATCGGGATCATGGCAGAACCTGGAATATCATATTGATTTTTGCATTAAAAATAATACCAGATGCTCCTATAATCCTCCATTTTTTCTCCTATGTCCGTCAATCGCTTCAAATACTCAAGGATGGGTATATCATCACCCACATAAGTGTGCTGAGGTACGATCTTCTTTTCCCATGGGTGGAACTCATAAACCCGCGAACCATCGGGACGGATGGATATAAGATCCCTGTGCTGCCAGGAGTTGAGATGATTTTTCCCCAAACCTGGAACATTATATACCGGCTCATCCGTACGGGCCAGTCCCGGTAGCAAACGGGCCTCCTCTTTATTCTCCTGTAAAAGCCGCGCGATAGGAACCCTGTAGAGATCCGTTTCCTGTTTACCCTTGGGATAGAACGTATAGTAGGGATCTATACCACTGACCCTGAGAAGCCTCCTCAACGCTGCAGCCTCAAATCTCCTGGAGACGAAAAAGGTATAAACATTTTGATTGTACACAGAGATCCCTTTTAGTCTGATCCTTTCCACAGCGGCAACGAGTTCCGGTGTTATCTCGTAGGGATGTTCAACGTGCGTTACCAGGCATACTTCCCTTTTTCCGGGTATTCTGTAGGAACTGAGCAGTTCAGCCAGTGCCTTGGTGATTCTCATAGGCAGTGTGACCGGGATCCTGGAGCCAATTCTGATCCTCTCGATTTTATCGATGCTAGACACTTTATCCAGTATTTCCTTCAACTTTTTATCGGTCAGTACCAGCGGATCCCCCCCAGTAACCAGTATCTCCTTGATAGCGGGACGGTCCCTGATCCATGCAATCGCTGCATCAAGAGTTTCCATATCAGCAAGAGCTCCCGGAGCCATGGGACCTTTAATTTCCCAGTTACGCTGGCAATAAACACAAACCTGTGGACAGGCATTGAAGGGCTTCAGTATGACGATTGCAGCATATCGACGTGTCACAAGATCTACGGGAGAGGTGTCCGTCTCCTTCATGAAGTCTAGATCCTCAAAATTCTCGATCTCCTTATGAAACATGCGTGAATAACTCTCCGGCGGAATAACCTGTGCCCTGACAGCCCGATCCCTTCCTTCATCCGGTTTTTCATCAAAAAGAGACGCATAATAGGGAGTCACCCCAAATGGTATATTGTATTCTCGTGCGAGAGAAATATCATGACGTTCCCTCTCAGTGAGATATGCCATCCTGGATAGATCATCTGAAGTTCGTGCTATATGACGCACATGCCACCGCCAGTTTTTCCAATCCTTTTGCAACCCGCCCAGCTTCTTTAAAATATGATTTTTCCTCTTTTTTCTCCGAGCGATCGAATCCCGGCTCAACCCATGCTCGTAGGAATTCATGCGGTTTTCCATCACCTCTTCCATCAGATCCAATTCATCTGACCTAGCCAATGCAGCATCCCGGCCCTTCAAATGATGATATCCTTGCGTTACCTGTTCTCCATGAAAGGAACTAGTACCCTCCAAGCCCATTACAAGATGACAAATGTCACCCCAGAAAGCCGGTTTTAAATCTTCACGCGTAGTGCCTTTTGCCACATCAATAAGAGCTCTTAAAACACTGAAGCCTGCCAGATCCTCACTTCTTGGATTAAGCAGTCCCCTCCAGGCTCTGGCACAATCTCTCACTATAACCCTTTCCAGGTCATTGGCATGATCGCCACCGGAGTAGGTTGTGTATTGCTGGATGTTGATATAAGCAAGCAGATCCAATCGAATCGTCTCCAATCCCCCTTCACTCCTCAAGATGCTCAGCCAGTGCGATGCACATTCTAGAAAGCTTTGGGATGTCCATTGACAAATTTTTTCTTGATTGATTGTCATGATAGTCATTCTTTATAGAAAGATATTGAATATATCTACTTTTGGACAGCATGTATATACTGTGCAAGAAAGAGAGGATTTTAATTATACTTATATCAAAATACCTTTTTTATAAGTATAACTTAAATATAGGGGTTTACTTATGACCTGTCAAGCCCGTTTGACATAATGGGAGGGTTCTGTATTATTTAAATGTTCATCAATCCCTTTTTTTCGGTTTTTTCTTCCGAACGGAAAAACCGAAATTCCCAAGACATTTCCCCAATAGATAGTATTTCCCATGCGAAAAACAGATGGGTTCTGCCTCATTAAAATGGAAAGCACCCTTCGAATCCATGAATTCACTCTCGGCCTGTACCGCTAAAACCTGTGCCAAAAACATATCGTGAGTGCCCAGATGTTTTATTTCTGATACTCGACATTCGATATTCAAAGGACTTTCCTTGATTAGGGGGCATTTGACCCTGGACGATGTTACTGGAGTGAGCTTAAGCGACTGAAACTTATCAACGTCTCTACCTGACTTAACTCCACAAAAGTCAACCGCTTTGGCAAGTCTTTTAGTCGTCAAATTGATTACAAACTCCCCTGTTCTTCTTATTATTTCATATGATAGTCTTGTCGGCCTCAATGAGATATAGGTCATGGCCGGTTCTGTGCAGATCGTCCCAGTCCATGCCACGGTAATGATATTGTAATTGCTCTCATGATCGCCACAGGTAACAAGCACCGCAGGAAGCGGATATACCATGGTTCCCGGTTTCCACTGAATTTTACTCATCTACCAGCCCTCTAACAGAATTGTACTTGATTATTTTATCTTCCATCGTCACTATCTGTACGGTATCGATACGACAACATCTCCAGGGAATATAATCCCTATGCTATATCAAGTAAACATTTATCGCAATAGGCACAATCAGTTTTCATCATTATTAACAAGGGGTAACATGAAATATAATATAATTCCTAGCATTGTTTTACTGATCATGATATTTTTCTCATGTGGTACACCTCCCAAACAGATTAAGTCCGCCTATAGTACAGAAAAGTTCACAGGAACAATCATCCCCGGACAATGGCTTACGGGTATCTCTGTTCAGTACATTGTCAATAATATACCAAAAGAATGCCCTCTTCAAATATACTTCCCCAAGAACTATAACAATGGAACTCCGGCCAGAACATTGATAGCCCTTCACAATTATGAGGGCAGCCTCACCTCTTGGGGGAAAAAAACCAATATTGAACATTATGCCAATAAATACGGCTTCATTCTGGTATGTCCCGAAATGGGTAGGACGATCTATGAAACCAAATACTATCCTGAAACGACACGACGCTGGAACGGCATCCCCGGAGGGAAATGGGTAGGCGATATACTGCTTCCTTATCTGCAACAGAAGTTTAGTATTGCCCTGAAGAAAGAAAAAACAGGCATACTCGGCTACTCCACTGGCGCGCGGGGCGCGTTTATTATTGCTTCAAATTACCCCCAATACTTCAGTGCCGTTGCTGGACTTTCAGGAGATTACGATCCAATTTCTATGCCCAAAGATCGATTACTCACATCAGTGTATGGTACATACAAAAACTTTCCTGAACGATGGAGTAACGATGATAACATCATAAAACAGGCCATTCATCTAAAAAATACATACACCTTCATCGCACATGGGGAAAAAGACGGCATGGTTCCCTGCGATCAATCTCGCCTTCTCACCATACGCCTTCTTCAACTGATGAACAAAGACAAGTCTTATTATAAACCCGAGTTCTATATTAAAGTGAAGAAATTCCATAACTGGGAATTCTGGCGCATGATGGTTCCTCCCATGATGGAATTCTTTGATCGATCACTGAAATGATGGTATTCTGATCGTCATGAGAATTCCTTTTACTATTTGCTGTATCATCTGTTTAATACCCTTTTTAACCTGCCAAAGTTCCGCTCCCTCAAGGCATCCCTCCTATAATTATATCTGTATTTATCATAACAAGCATCATCTCAATAACAAAGAAGAAATGGCACAATGCTATGGGCTATCAGCCAAAGAATTAGATACTTGTTACCGTTTCAGCGAATCCAATCCAACTGACAGCGAGGATAATATTAAACGTACTGCTGAAGAAACCCGGGATGCAGTGGAAAACAAAATCGTCGATTATATCGTCAATCGGTTGAAAAGGAAAATGGGTAAGGAATTCTATAAAAATTGGACCTATGATAAGATGGAAATTCCCGCCATTTTTCGTGATTTTGTCGCTAGGGACAATAAACGTTATTTTATAAAAACTGTTGCCGTGATAAAAAAGTCAGATCTTTCCGATTACGCCCTTATCAACTACCTGCCTCTTGAATATAAAATGCATTTTCTTGAAAAGGATAAAAAGTAGACTTCTTTTTATGTATTGACATTTTATTCTTTTTCTTTCCTCATGTTAAACCAATGCAGCGATAAACCTCATGTCCCAGGATAAAACGATGAAAACCATAGTAACCATTGTTCTATTATCAGCACTCATTTTTACAGGCTGCAGTCAAAAGAGTTTAAATAAAAACAACTACCAGATGTTATGGAACGATTATATTCAAAGGGAATTTGAAGAGAGCTTTGTTAAGGAACAATCCTCCGACCAGAGGAAAAAGATCATTGAGGACCTTGCTACTCAATACGGCTACAGTCTTGAGAATGTTAAATCCTATATGAAAAAGAATCATGCGGATAAATACAGTAAAATCTTCATTTACTGAAGATACAGGACAATGCAGTCTCATCCATCCCGCTTCATTAAACACTTGGATTCATGTTTAGTTCTTTATGCGCCATTCTTCCATTCCTTAATATAGAGGGACTCCAATTATGTTTAAAAAAATCAAGGAACGTGTTTTCCATTTTTCAATCCTTACCTTTTTTGCGGGATTATTTCTTGGCATCAATCTTTCCTTCAATCTTTCTGCAACCGAACCTGCCCATAAATATCTGGATTACTTTCACCATGTCTTTCAGTACATTCAGACCGATTATGTTGATACTATTAATACAAAGGACATTTTTTACGGGGCCATTAAGGGCATGATCCATGCTTTGAACGATCCTTTTTCGAGGTTTCTCAATGAGAATGACTTCGCAGAGCTTAAAGAGGATACCACGGGGGAATTCGTGGGTGTCGGTATTGAAATTTCTGTTAAGGATGGGGAGGTGATTGTTGTTTCACCCATCGAGGATACTCCCGCCATGCGTGCCGGTATAAAGGCTGGAGATATCATCTACAAAGTAAACGATACCATCGTTAAAAACAAATCTCTCGCTGATATCATAAAACTTATCCGCGGCATGACCAATACAAAGGTTAAATTACTCGTAAAGCGAGAGGGTTTTGATGGCTTCCTTGATTTCGACATGGAGAGAGCTCCCATCAAAACCAAGAGCGTTAAATATGATGTCATCAGCGGTACTGAAATCGGTTATATTAAAATCAAAATGTTTAGCGCGGATACTCCCAGGGAAACGGAGGATGCCATCAAAAGTCTTTCATCAAAGGGGATAAAAAAAATCATCCTCGATCTTCGATGGAATCCAGGAGGTCTCCTGGATGGAGCGATCAAGATCGCCGAACTGTTCCTGGACAAGGATAAGACCATTGTAACCACGAAAGGCCGGGAGGGCTCCGGTAACGTCAAGGAATCCAAATCCATGCTAGAACCTGTTTACAAGGATAAACTTATTTTACTCGTCAACAGGGGAAGCGCCTCTGCCTCGGAGATTCTCGCAGGGGCCATAAGGGACAATCATCGTGGGAAACTGGTAGGAGAAAAAACCTTCGGAAAAGGTTCCATCCAAAAGCTTTTTCAGCTATCAGACAAGATAGGTGTTACTCTAACGGTAGCAAAATATTATACTCCCTCTGGGCTCAGTATACACGGCATAGGTATCAAACCCGATATCCCTGTGGAAGCGGACATCATCCCTGTTACTGACAGGAAAAACGTCAACCAGATCATTCGGGATAAGATCACTGAAAAGTATGTCAAGTCCCATAAAGTCTATGATACTGCCAGCAAAACACATTTTCTGGAATATTTGAAGGGTAAAAACCTTTCCCTTTCTGATAAAACGGCATTTTTTCTTCTAAAAAATGAAATCAATAAATACTCGAAACCAGCTCCGTACGATCTGGAATTCGATACTCAGCTTCAAAAGGCAATACAGATCATTAATGCAAAGTAATAGGGACATTGTCGGACTGGGACTGGAGAGTTCCTGTGATGAAACTGCCGTCTCCCTTGTCTTAAATGGCAATAAAATCCTTTCAAATGTTATCTTCAGCCAAATAGATCTTCATCGGGACTACTCCGGAGTAGTTCCGGAAATTGCCTCCCGGGCACACCTGGAGGTAATCAACGATCTCATTGAAAAAGCCATTAGTGAGGCCGGTCTAACCTTCCAGGATATACAATATGTTGCTGCCACAAACAGGCCGGGCCTTGTTGGCTCCCTTCTCATCGCCCTCCAGTCAGCCAAGGCGATTTCCTTTGCCCTGAACATCCCGCTAGTGGCATTGAACCATCTGGAAGCTCATCTTTATGCTCCCCATCTTGAGGGTCATCCGCTTCGTTTTCCCTTTCTGGGTCTTCTGATATCCGGAGGTAATACCGCGCTTTACAGGGTTCGGGATATTGGCAACATGGATCTCCTCGGGAAGACACTGGACGATGCAGTAGGGGAGGCTTATGATAAAGTA